>JAUIJQ010000104.1 GCA_030431165.1 Rhodothermia bacterium
CTCGACATCATTGGGTGCCCGCCCCAGCTGATGGTTCTTGATGTCCCGCAGGTCGTCCGCCATGCGGAAAAAGAGCAGGTAAATCTCGCACAAGAACCGCCAAAAGACCGCAGCCAAAAGCGTCCCAAGTACGGTGACAATCAACCCCATCAATCCAGCACCAAAATCCTGGGTCAGGCCCCACAGCGATCCGAGGAAGCTGATGATAAAACCGAGCGCAATCCCGATAAGGCCTAGATAATAAAGGATTTTTATTAGGCCTGACCCCAGTAGCTTATCGAAGTTCAAGAACCTGGAAATCATATGTCTCTCCTCTTTTGTGGACGATAGACATCCCGACCTGTGTTGCCCACACAATCAAGAACAACGCTCAGTCAGGTCCCCCCTGAAGAAAATTCAATGAGTGAATAATCGGGATTTACGTTTCGGCTCCGAAAGGTTAACGTTTCCGAAGAGAGAGGAAACAAAGGGGGAATCTCATGAAAACTCTTATCTCAAAATCGATCGCTGCAATCGCAGCCACCACGGTGTTCGTCGGCGCGGCGTCAGCTGCCACACTGACCTTGACGGGTACCGTCCGGGACTTCTCGGATAGCCATCCGGACATGGAAAGCACGCTGGGTGTGGACCCAGGCATTGTCGAGACCATGCTCGGACTGGAGATCATCGACGAGGTGGACCGGGACGACGACATGAGGGAAGTGGCGCGGCAGAAAGGGGCTGATCGTATCAACAAGCTTGGAGGGTCTACCCCAAACCCGTCGGATTCCGGCCCGCAAGAATCGCCCGCAGAAAACCCGGAGGAGCAACAATGAATACTATTACCGTTGAGAACGGGAAAAAGAAGCAGTACAAGCTGGATGGGAAAGGCAGCATCACGTTTACGTTACCTCGCGGCACGAAGGTCGAGACGGAGCTTCGCGGTGCTCACCAGTCGCTGATTCTGCGGTCGGCTATTATTCACAAGATCAAACGCGGGCCGAACTCGTCAATCGAGCTTCGCGGCTCAGCGACATTTGACGCGTTCAAGAATGAACTTGAGCCGACGGCGACCGTAATCTTCAAGGTGGACAAGAAGGCCACAATGACGCTTTCGGCATCGCAGGACAAGGCATCCTTTAACCTCAAGCTGACGCTCTAGCTGGAATCTGCTGACTCTGCATAGGCCTCTGTGAGCCTCTGGCTGATGCTCGCGACATGCTCACGAGAGTGCTCCCGAGAGTGCTGTCGACAATACTCTCGACGATACTCTCGACAGTACTCTCGACAGTACTCTCGACAATGCTGACGTTGGCACTCGCCCGACGCGTCCGCCGGGTCGATCCTACATGTACACGTATTTGGCATGGAACTTGGCCAATTAGCACCAATTGGCGTTTAACGAACCCACCACGGTTCTATTCCGGCCCTGACGGCCGAGCAAAGCGACTTGTGCACGAATGAGTATCAATTCGAACCAAAAGGTCTCGATCGGACTTCCGGTTTATAACGGCGAAGACTTCATCGCAGAGGCAATCCAGTCCGTACTCGATCAGACGTATGACAACATCGAGTTGGTCATCTGTGACAACGGATCGACCGACGGAACAGCGTCGATCTGCCGCCAGTTCGCGGATCAGTCGGACAAGATCTTTTACTACCGGTACGAGGAAAATCGCGGTGCCGCCTGGAACTACAACCAGACGTTCCAACTCTCTACAGGTGACTACTTCAGATGGCTGGCGGCCGACGACTATCTGGCTCCAGAACTGGTAGAGCGATCGGTCGCGGTTCTCGACGAAAGACCCGAGGTTGTCCTCGCGTTTACAGCCGTCGTCGACATCGATGCAGATGGCAACCGGCTCACAACCAAGCGGTCTACCGTCAACTCTGACAAGGCACGACCAAGTGAACGGTTCCGCGGACTCGCCGAGGTGCGGCCGAGCCACAACTGCGAAGAAATCTTCGGACTGATGCGGCGCGATGTACTTGCTGACACCAAGCTCATCGAAAGCTATGCAGACTCAGATCGCACACTGCTCGCCGATCTGGGATTGCGTGGTCAGTTCTCTGAAATAAACGAGCCGCTATTCTTCCATCGCCTGCACGACAAGGGATCTGTCACCGCTAACCGTTCTCGTCATGCCCGCGCATCGTGGTTTGACCCCGGTCTCAGGGACAAGCTCGTCTTTCCAAATTGGCGCCAGCTTCGTGAAATGCTACTCCTGCCGGCACGCGCATCGGTGCCGCTTGGGGAACGTGTCGCCTGCTATCAATACCTTGTAATCTGGACAATCAAGCGACGCAGACATCTTCGGAATGACCTCAAGTGGGCGTTCCGAACGATCAGGGGTACCAATTGACACGTTGATGCCTCAGGCGGCAGTCGGTACATTCGATAAACCACCGCCCGAGCCTGTGCATCACACACCTCCTACTCCCCTCGCGAATTCACGCACGCATTCAGGCCCACGCCGCCTCCCGCGTCCCGTCACCGCTTTCCTTCTCGCGCTGACGACACTTGCCGGGTTTGCAAACCTGCGTTGCGGCCCTGGAGCGGGCGCCAACACTACCGCCCCACTCGCTATACCTGACAGCGGCGGGCCGGCGTTTGCGGATTCGAGCCTCGCTCGCCTGATTCTTCCTGAAGGGTTTCGCGTATCCGTCTACGCGCACGTCCCAAACGCGCGCATGCTTGTCCGCTCAGATGACGGCACCGTCTTCGTGAGTTCCCGACGCGGTGGCCGAGTACACGCGGTGCGAGATCTCGACGGCGACGGATACGCTGAAACGGTCGACACGCTTGCGGTAGGCCTCAACATGCCCAACGGTATTGCGCTGCGGGACGGCGCTCTCTTCGTCGCGGAGGTAAATCAGATCTGGCGCTTCGATGACATTGCGGCCCGGCTGACGGAACGAGGTGGCGGACCCGACTCCACGCTGCCCGCTCCGGTCCTCGTCTCGGATGCATTTCCAGAGGACAGCCCCCACGGGTGCAAGTTCATCGCGTTCGGCCCGGACGACAAGCTCTACGTTCCGGTGGGCGCGCCCTGCAACATCTGTGACGCGGGAGACCCGTACGCATCTATACTGCGGATGAATCCGGACGGGACCGAGCTTGAAACGTTTGCGCGCGGCGTACGCAACACGGTCGGCTTTACGTGGCATCCGGAAACCGGCGAAATGTGGTTTACCGACAACGGCAGGGATCTGATGGGTGATGACATACCACCCTGCGAGTTGAATCACGCCCCGTCGTCTGGTATGCATTTCGGATACCCGCATTTCCACGGGGGCACAATACCGGATCCCGAGTTCGGAGCGGGACACGAGGCATCCGACTTCGTTGCACCGGCGCACAACCTGGGTGCCCATGTGGCCCCGCTTGGACTGGAATTCTATACGGGTGACAACTTCCCTGACCAATACGACAATCAGCTCCTCGTTGCTGAGCATGGTTCGTGGAATCGGTCGAGGAAGGTTGGCTACCGCGTAATGCGCGCATCGGTCGTCGGCGATTCGGTTACAGCGTACGAACCGTTTGTTCAGGGCTGGTTGCAGGACGAAGAAACGTGGGGGCGACCCGTAGACGTGGAGCAACTCGCCGATGGAACCCTTCTCGTTTCCGATGACTGGGGTGGCCGCATCTACCGCGTCTGGTACGAGGCGCCGAACTGATACTTGCTCCTGGAATTAAAAACGCACTGAGCCTGTAGCTGACCGCAAGCCGTAACCGCCGAAAAGCACAAACCCATGAGCAGAATCAAACCACTCGGCCTCCTCTTGCTGACCTCCTTCATCGTTGGTAGTGCAACGGCCCAGCGTTTCGGCGAGGCCGTCGCGGTTTCGGGGACGCAGATCCTGATCGGTGATGGCACAAATCCGGCCGTCCCGGGTCAGGTGTACGTCTTTTCCAGCAACGACAATGGTGGCTGGGATGACGTAGCCCACTTATCCGCCTCAGATGCGCGCATGCCTGTGCCTGGCCGCACCCCCGAACAGAATCGGGTCAATCGCTTCGGCGCGGTACTGTCTGCTTCCGGCGACCTCCTCGTGGTTGGAGCCCCTGGCGCACAGGCGGCCTATCTTTACCGATCAAGGGAAGAAGGACATTGGGTTGAAGTGGCGCGACTGGACGGCGAAGGAGACAATTTCGGATCCACGGTCGCCACTGACGGTGCACGCGTCGTTGTTGCATCGCCGGGGACCGCATCCGAAACCGGGGCGGTGTTTGTGTTTGAACGCACAACGTCCGGCGGAGCCAACGACGGGGCTGACGCATCCCGTGAGTTGTGGACGCTTACGTCGCGCCTGGCGCCGGCTGAGCTCTCTGTCGGTGATTCGTACGGGGCAGCTGTCGCCACGCGAGCTGGTACCGTTGTCGTCGGCGCGCCGGGTGCTGACGAAGATGCAGGCGCGGTGTACTGGCACGCCCCCGACTCGACCGGGCACGGCTGGACACACGGACGGCTCACCTCGCGCGTTGCCATGGCCGGGAGTAGACTGGGCGAATCGGTTGCGTTTGTTGGCAGTGCGGGTCAGCGCTTCGCAGCCGGAATGCCGGGCTTTGCTGATCGAAGCGGCGCCGTAGTCGTGTTCGAGAACCGTCCGTCGGGCTGGACCACCGCCGAGCGCCTGTCACCGTTTACGGCAGCGCGCGCCGAAGGCTTCGGTACGTCTGTCGCCGTTGCCGGCGACCAGCTCTGGGTTGGCGCGCCGGGTTACGGTGGTCGTTTTGGATCTGGCGTTGTGTACACATTCACCGTCACATCCGGGATGCCGGACGATGTTGCTGCGGCAGTTGCTGACCATCTCGGGCGCGCAGGTACTGACATGCAGACGGCCGGACTCGGGAGAACAAGCGCAAGTGCCATACTGGACGTACGGGGTATGCAGGCACGCACGACGCTGGGCGCCACGATTGCCGCCAATGACCAGATCGCCGTTGTCGGGGCACCGGGTTTTGACAACCGAGCCGGTGCGGGCGTTGCCTTTTCATACAGTGACGGTCAATGGCAGCAGGGCCCCAATCTGATCAATGAACCGTTCTCGTATGCGTCGATACAGGGAGACCTTGTGAGCTGCGACGAAGACCTGGCCGGAGATTTCCCATGCCGTGGTGTTGACATGACCTCGTTCCTGTCTGTCGCCGACCTCGGCGCTGACCGGGGCATTCGACTCAACGATCTCTGGGGCTGGCGCGACAGCCAAACGGGCAAAGAGTATGCGATTGTCGGATTGTCTAACCAGGCCTCGTTTGTCGACGTAACCGACGCGTACAATCCGATATATCTCGGCAAACTGCCGATGCCTGAGTCGGCCAACATGAGCGTCTGGCGTGACATGAAGGTGTACCGTGACCACGCCTACATCGTATCAGATGGCGCCGGTGACCACGGCATGCAGGTGTTTGACCTGAGACAGCTCCGTGGAATCAACACGCCGCAGGTGTTTGAATCCACCGCACACTACCGCGGAATCCACAGCGCACATAACATCGTGATCAACGAACAAACGGGGTTTGCGTACGCTGTCGGAAGCAGCTCGGGCGGCGAAACGTGCGGCGGCGGACTGCACATGATTGACATCCGCGAGCCCGCACAACCGCAATTTGCCGGTTGTTTTTCGGATGGCACCACCGGTCGCCGCGGCACGGGCTACTCGCACGACGCACAGTGCGTTGTCTACGCGGGGCCTGACCCTGACTACAGAGATCGGGAAATCTGCATCGGTTCAAATGAAACCGCGATCTCCATCGCAGATGTCACAGACAAAGAGAATCCGAAGTCGATCGCGATCGCGAGTTATCCGAATGTTCAGTACACCCATCAAGGATGGCTTACCGACGACCAGCGGTACTTCTATGTCAACGACGAACTCGACGAGAACGCCGGACTCGTCGACGGTACACGAACGCTGATCTTCGACCTGGCTGATCTTGACGACCCGTTGCTTGTCGGCGCACACGTTGCAACGACGACCGAGACCGACCACAACCTGTACGTTGACGGCAACTACATGTATCAGTCCAACACCGGCGCGGGTCTGCGAATTCTCGACATTTCTGATCCTGAAAATCCAGTCGAGACGGCGTACTTCGACACCTCGCCGGTTGGCGGCCGAGGTGGATCGTGGAGCAACTACCCGTACTTCGGAAACGGAAAGATCGTCGTCACGGCCGGCCACTACGGACTGTTCCTGCTGAAGAAGGCCGACTACTCGTTCTAGCTCGCTATGTAGCGCTCCAGTTGTTCGATGGTGATGCGCTGATCAGCGATGATCTCTTTTACGAGGTCGCCGATTGATACCACGCCGACAACGCGTGATCCGTCGAGCACCGGCAAGTGTCGAACGCGTTTCTCGGTCATCACGGCGAGCGCCTCGCGAATCGTCTGTGACGGAACGGCGTGGATTACGCGCTGCGTCATGATATCGCGTACCGGCGTGTCTCGTGAGGACCGCCCTTCGAGTATGACGCGCCGCGCGTAATCACGCTCGGAGAGAATCCCGACGAGTGTTTTGCCGTCCATGACGAGAAGTGCACCAACCGATTTTTCCGACATGATCCGGATTGCATCGAACACCGAGTCGGTCGGACCAACCGCCCAGATAGCGTCGCCCTTCTTCTTGAGAAGCTGACTGATCTTCTTCATCTTTGTGCCTCGTCAGTTGCGTTACCGTATGGTATGGTAGCAATTGGCCGGCATTCAATTCAGGTCCGTACGCGACCCAAGGTGGTCCGCGTCAGTTGAGGCAATCGCAATGGCGTTACTTCTCCCACCCTTCTGGGCACTGGCAGGCCTGCTTATCTCAGTTTCCGGGCCCGGTTCGGTTGTGACGACCTCGCCTGCCGAACTGCGGGCAAATCCGATCGAGTTTTTCGTGGCGCCGTCAGGGTCTGATGCGTCCCCGGGCACCGTCGATCAGCCGTTTGCCACGCTTGAACGCGCTCAACAAGCGGTGCGGGTAGCGATTCTGGCCAGCGCGGACGGTGATCCGACAGCTCCGCGTGCGACGGTATGGGTTGAGGCCGGCACCTATCAGCTCGACGAGTCGCTGACGTTCGGCCCATCCGACTCCGGTCTGCCGGGCCGCCCCGTTGTCTGGCGAGCCCGAGGCGAGGGCGAGGTACGCCTCATCGGGGGCGAGATCCTGCCGGCCGAGCGTGCTGTCCCGGTAACCGATCGCGGCATCCTGGCCCGTCTGCCCACCGATGCCGCCAGAGAGCACGTTCGCCAATATGATGTGTCGTCGCTGCGGGAGCGAGCGGACGCAAGCCTGTTTGGCGATCTCGTGCGATCGGGCCATGGGCATCCCGTGCTGCCCGCCGGACTGGAGTTGTTCGCTGATCACGAGCCGATGACGCTGGCCCGCTACCCTAACGCGGGAAGCATGAAGATCGGCCGCGTGCTTGATTCCGGATCCGTTCCGCGCACCGGCGACAGAACAAACCGTGGTGCCGTATTCGAATACACCGACGATCGGCATGCCCGTTGGGCCGGGGTGGATGACGTGTGGCTCCAGGGCACGTTTATGTGGGGCTACGCGGATGACCGCATCCCCGTCGACCACATCAACCCTGAGACGCGACAGGTCAAGCTGGCCGCGCCACATCTGTATGGGGTCGGCACGGGTCAAGACTACAGGCAGTACTACGCCTTGAATCTGCTCGAGGAGCTGGACGCGCCCGGCGAGTGGTACTTGGATCGATCAAACGCCGTGGTGTACTTCTGGCCCCGAACGCCGCTTGTTGACACAGAGGTGGCGGTGTCGACACTCCGGGATCCGCTGATCAAGCTTGTGGACGCATCACATGTTGTAATCCGCGACATGACCATCGAGTATGGACGCGGCATGGGTGCCTACATCGAAGGCGGTGAATCCAACACGCTCGCGGGCCTGACAATCCGCAATGTCGGAACGATCGGAATCCTCATGGGACAGGGCGCGATGCCTGCATCAGACGCCGTCGGGATCGAGGCCAATGGCGGCCCGCAATCAGGCGTCGTCGGCAGCCTGCTTGTCTACCTGTACAACAACACTGCGTGGAATCGTAATGCCGGTAAGCGCCACGTCGTTCGGAGCTGTGATGTGTACAACACGGGTGCAGGTGGCATATTCCTGAGCGGCGGTGATCGGCATACCCTCGAACCGGGCGAGTCTGTCGCCGAGAACAACAAGACGTGGAATAACCAGCGCCGCGCAAAATTCGGCTGGGCGGGAATCATCGTCGACGGGGTCGGCAATCGCGTGGCTCACAACGACATCTCGCAATCAGACTTTCAGGGCATCGTCGGCCACGGCAACGAACACGTATTCGAGTACAATCACGTGTACGACATCGGAATGGATTCAGACGATACGTCGCCCTGGTACATGGGCCGTGACCCGAGCGGCCGCGGACACATCGTTCGTTACAACTACTTCCACGACATCGGACGAAAAGACCGTATGGGCATGGGCGTGTACCTCGATGACGGCACGAGCGGTGCGGTGGTGCACGGAAACGTGTTTGATCGTGTTGCCAGCTACGGCACGGTATACTCGAATGCGGGATCTGATATCTCCATCACGAACAAC
>JAUIJQ010000105.1 GCA_030431165.1 Rhodothermia bacterium
TGACTGCTTTGCCTTTCGGAAATGGAGCGGAGCGTGTATTGGGCAATCGCAACCTTGGAGCATCCTTTTCGGGTCTCGATTTCAACCGCCACGGAAAGGCTCACCTTTGCCGAGCGCTGCAGGAAGGAATCGTATTCAGTTTTCAATACGGAATCGAATTGATGAAGCCGCTTGGTTTGGAAATTTCCAAAATCCGGGCAGGCAAGGCGAACATGTTCCTTAGCAGCCTGTTTTGCAAAACCCTATCGGGTGTCAGCGGCGCGGGCATTGACATGTATGAGACTGACGGCTCGCTGGGCGCGGCACGTGGAGCAGGCGTGGGAGCGGGCGTATACTCCTCTTTGTCGGAGGCCTTCTCGTCTTTGAAGAAGGTCGGCGAAGTGGAACCAGTGGAGGCTGGATACCAAGAGGCCTACACTCGCTGGAAGGCGGCTCTAGAGTCGAAACTTTCGTAACTCAAACGGAAACCCCCATAACTAAGTTTTAGAAAACGTATCATGAGTATCATTACAGGAGACAAAGAATACTTCCCGGGAATCGGGGAAATTAAGTTTGAAGGCCGCGACAGCGACAATCCGCTTGCATTCAAGTGGTACAATCCGGATCAGGAAATCGCTGGCAAAAAGATGAAGGACTTGTTCAAGTTCTCGATCGCCTACTGGCACACATTCTGTGGCGTTGGCGGAGACCCATTCGGTCCTGGCACCAAGGATTTCCCTTGGAACGAAGGCGGCGACACCGTTTCTCGCGCCAAGGCTAAGGCGGACGCGGCGTTCGAGTTCATTACCAAGATCGGTGCTCCGTACTTCTGTTTCCACGACGTCGATGTTGTGGATGAAGGCGCTTCCGGTTTCGCGGAATTTGAGAAGAACCTCGCGACCACAGTTGAGTATCTCAAGGAGAAGCAAGCGGCCTCTGGCGTAAAATTACTTTGGGGTACGGCTAATCTCTTCAGCAATCCACGCTACATGAACGGAGCGTCGACCAACCCTGATTTCCCGACGGTCGCTTACGCAGGCGCTCAGCTGAAGAACGCAATCGACGCAACGATCGCGCTGAATGGCGAGAACTACGTTTTCTGGGGTGGCCGCGAAGGCTACATGTCGCTCCTCAACACAGACATGAAACGTGAGCAGGAGCATCTTGCAAGATTCCTCCAGGCCGCGCGAGACTACGCCCGCGGTCAAGGCTTTACGGGAACGTTTCTCATTGAACCGAAGCCCTGTGAGCCAAGCAAGCATCAGTACGACTACGATTCGGCCACCGTCGTCGGATTCCTGCGTCACTTTGATCTGGCTGACGACTTTAAGTTGAACATCGAGGTGAACCATGCAACGCTCTCGGGACACACGTTCGAGCATGAGTTGCAGGTAGCCGCAGACGCCGGGTTGCTGGGCAGTATCGACGCCAACCGTGGTGACGAGCAAAATGGCTGGGACACTGACCAGTTTCCGAACAACGTGCGTGAGCTTACGCGCGCAATGCTTGTGATACTTCGTGCCGGCGGACTCGGGTCGGGCGGTGTAAACTTTGACGCAAAGCTCCGACGCAACTCGACCGACCGCGCCGATATATTCCACGCACACATTGGCGGCATGGACACATTTGCGCGGGCACTTCTGGCAGCCGACGCGCTACTGACCGAATCACCGCTCGAGTCCATGCGGGCGACACGCTACGCGTCGTTTGATAGCGGCAACGGCAAAGCCTTCGAATCGGGCACGCTCAGCCTCAGCGAAATGCACCAGCTTGCCGCAAAGGCCGGCGAGCCGGATATGCGGAGCGGTCAACAGGAACTCTACGAGAACGTCGTCAGCCGCTTTGTCTAGACGCCCCCGACCATCCAGCCAGCGCGCTTTATGAATGCCATAACAACCGTCGACTGGATCGTCGTCGCCGGGTATTTCGCCGCAGTCTTCGGGATTGCTTTCTGGGCAATTCGTCGAGAACGCAGTGGCGACGAATCGTCAGCCGACTACTTCCTCGCCGGTCGCAACGCCGGATGGTTTGTCGTGGGCGCTTCGCTCTTCGCCTCCAATATCGGCTCGGAGCACCTCGTTGGCCTCGCGGGGGCCGGTGCCTCCGGCGGACTCGCGCTCGGACAGTTTGAGCTACAGGCGTCGTTAATCCTGCTCCTGCTGGGTTGGGTTTTTGTACCGTTCTACATCCGCTCAGGCGTATTTACGATGCCTGAGTTTCTGGAGCGTCGCTACTCCCCTGCCGCTAGGTGGTATCTGTCGTCGGTATCGGTTGTTGGCTATGTGCTGACGAAGATCTCCGTGACGATCTACGCGGGTGGCGTTGTGTTCGAATCATTGATGGGCCTCAACTTCTGGACGGGCGCTCTGATCGTTGTCATCGTCACCGGCATCTACACCGTGCTGGGCGGATTACGCGCCGTACTCTACACAGATGTCATGCAAGCCGTTGTGCTGATTGCTGGCGCTGTGCTGGTGACCATCATCGGGCTCGTGCGACTAGGCGGGTGGGACGTCATGGTTGAAACAGCCGGGCCCGGCTTCTTCAACATGTGGAAGCCTATCTCCCACCCCGATTTCCCCTGGACGGGAATCGCGTTTGGCGCGCCCATCATCGCCATCTGGTACTGGTGTACCGATCAGTTTATTGTTCAGCGGACGCTGTCAGCACGCGGCATTGACGACGCACGCCGCGGTACAATCTTCGCCGGCTTTCTGAAGCAGCTCCCGCTGTTCATCTTTGTCATTCCCGGCGTTATCGCGTACTGCCTCGCGCAGCAGAATCAGATCAACCTCGAATCCGCCGATCAGGCATTGCCGACACTTGTGGCCGCGCTACTTCCGGTCGGCGTAAAGGGACTCGTCGTGGCCGGGCTCATCGCCGCCCTCATGTCGAGCCTCTCGTCTGTGTTCAACTCGTGCTCAACGCTGATCACGTTTGACATCTACAAGAAGCTTCGTCCATCAACCTCGGATGCGCGTCTTGTCGTTGTTGGCCAGATATCAACGATCGTCCTTGTCCTGCTCGGCATCCTCTGGATCCCGATTATGCAGAACATATCGGGTACGCTGTATCAGTATCTGCAGAGCGTGCAGGCCTACATTTCGCCGCCGATTGCTGCAGTATTTCTGCTCGGACTTTTTTGGAAACGCATCAATGCCGCCGGTGCCATTGCCGCGCTCGTCACCGGCTTCGTGTTGGGCATGGGCCGACTCGTGGCCGAGCTGAACAAGGGCAGCCTCGATGGTTTCCTGTACACGTTCGCGGACATCAACTTCATGCACGTTGCGATTTTTCTGTTTGCAATCTGCGTGGTGGTTCTGGTTGTGGTGAGCCTGCTGACGGCGGCTCCTGATCCGGCCCGCATCGCCGGACTCACGTTCGGCTCACGCGAGGCGGCAATACCCGCGCCAAGCGACGACACGGAGGGCCCAACGGCAATCGTCGGCCACCTCGACACCGATCCCTCGAAGCGCCGCGTCGACGTCGTGTTGTCGTGGATCATCGTCGTGATCGTCGCACTGGTAATGATCTGGTTTACCGGGTAGCTGCCTTCCTCCCGGTAAGCGGTTCGACAGGATTTGACCTGACCTATCGGAGCGTGGGATCTTATTGTTCAGCGCGTGTTGGAAACCGTGCGTCGACGGCAGCGAGCCAGGTATCCAGCCGGGACGACAAATCCGCGGCCACGTCGCTACGCTCGCGTGACGCGTCGTGGGCCTCCGAGATGTCTGTCGCCAGATTGTATAGCTCTTCGCGCCCGTCCTCGTAAAACCGGATCAGCTTCCAGGCGCCAACGCGGATTGCAGACCCCGGGCTGCCTCCCTGGTTTCCATAGTGCGGGTAGTGCCAGAACAGCGGGCGCAGCGTGTCAACGGCCCCACCGTCACGCCCAAGCAGCGGCAGGAGGCTTGCCCCGTCGGCATGCTGGTCCGGCACAGCGTCGATACCCGTTGCGTCAAGGATGGTCGGATAAAAATCGGTGCTGACAACGGGCGTCGCGATCGTCGATCCAGGCGTTGTAACACCCGGCCACCGTATCACCATCGGCTCGCGAATTCCTCCCTCGTACAACCAGCCCTTCCCGGCTCTTAGAGGGACGTTTGAAGTCGGATGTCCCTCGGACGTACTCAATCCTCCGTTGTCAGACATAAACACAACAAGCGTGTTGTCAGCAGCGCCTGATTCTTCAAGCGCCCGCAATACCGTCCCAACGGCCTCGTCCATCGCCTCAACCATCGCGGCGTAAACAGCGTGATTCTGAACAAGGCGCACCGCTCTTTCTCCCTCAGTGCCCCAGGCGTCTGGCGGTGCTGTCACCGACTTCCGCTCATACTTCGCCTGCAGGTCCGGACGCGCAAGCAACGGCGTGTGGACTGAGTAGAACGACAAAAAGGCAAAGAACGGCTTGTCGCTTTCAGCCCGAACAAATGCTGCAGTCTCTTCCGCGAGCCGCGCGGGAAGGTGCTCACCAGCCGGTCCGTCATCCAGCTTCGGATTGCCGTACGGCGAGAAGTACCGGTCGCCGCCGTAGGGACCACCTCGCTCCCATCCGCCTTTGTTGATCTCAAAGCCATGGTCTTCGGGGTAAGAGCCTTCTTTACCCAGGTGCCACTTTCCGGCAAAGAACGTGCGGTACCCCGCGTCGCGCAGCGCCTCGGCAATCGTCATCTCGTCGTGCGGAAGACTGTCGATGTAAGGAGCCGGCAGCAGCGGCTTTGATCGTGTCGCGTGTGTCCCGACGTTGTCTGGCTGTGGCGCACCAAACCAATCCGTCGTGTTCAATCGACCCGGGTTTTTGCCCGTCATGATGCTTGCGCGTGTCGGGCTACAAACGGGCGAGGCAGCGTAGGCCGCGGTGAACCGCGTGCCCGCAGCAGCGAGCGCGTCGATGTGGGGCGTTTCGTAGAAGGTATCCGTGTTAAAAGCACCCACGTCCATGTATCCCAGATCGTCAGCAAGGATAAACAAGACGTTAGGCGGACGCCGCGTGCCCGCGCTCAGGTCGGCACCTGTGTCAGATGCTGCGTAAAATGCTGCGTCAGATGCTGTGTCAGAACCTGGTCTTGCACATCCGGCCAGCCCAGCCCCGCAAACAGCAAGACAAAAGGAAAGCGCGACCAGACACCGTAAGGGAAAGGGACTAATCATGGCGAATGTGTAACCGGTCACCTGCGTTATCTTGCTGGAAAGTACGGCCGACAACATGGAATCGCTCTGGCACGTCGGGCCGCTTGCCGGCGGCGCGATCCTCGCTTATGTCACGCTGATCTGGCTGCAAAGCCTGCGGCTTCGCGATTCAGGCATCATGGATGTTGCCTGGGGGCCGGGCTTTGTTATTGCCACGCTGGCTGCGATTGTGGCATCGGGCAGTCTGGACGCGCTCACGGCCCGTCCGGCGCGAGTTGTACTTGTACTTGCGATGGTCGCTATTTGGGCCGCACGCCTCTCGTTGCACATCGGCTTCCGCAACCACGGTCAGCCCGAGGACTATCGCTACGCTGCCTGGCGCCGGGAAGCGGGCAATGCATGGTGGTGGCGGTCATACTTCAAGGTGTTCCTGCTGCAGGGACTCGTGATGTGGATCGTTGCGACGCCGCTACTCCTCGCGACAACCGCGTCAGCACCCGAGTCACTACAGGCACTCGATATTCTCGGCGTAGCGTTATGGCTGTTCGGATTCCTGTTCGAAGCTGTCGCTGACGAACAGTTGCGGCGTTTCAAATCCGACCCGGCGAACTCAGGTCACGTAATGCAGAGCGGACTCTGGCGCTTCTCGCGCCATCCCAATTACTTTGGTGAATCCGTTTTGTGGTGGGGTTTCTGGATTGTTGCCTGCGCCGTTCCGTTTGGCTGGGCGACGGTTGTCTCGCCAGTTCTCATGACCTGGTTGCTGCTCCGTGTCTCTGGTGTTGCCATGCTCGAACGCGGGCTGACAAATACAAAGCCGGGGTACGACGCGTACCGGCGCCGAACAAACGCCTTCTTTCCCGGGCCGCCCCGCACTCGTTGATGACCTTACGGACGCATGCCTTCCCGGAAGCGAACATCAAGCCTGCAACGACCAACGTTTGACGGTGAGCGTGCGCTACGCCTTCTTGAGCGGCAGTGTGCGTTTGGTCCGCGCGCGCCGGGGACCGACGGACACCGGGACTGCCTGAGGTTCATTCATGGCGAGTTCGAGCGACTCGACATTCGCGTCACGCTGCAGGAATTCTCGTTTCCAAGCCGGCGACTGCCTGGTACGACGTTCCACGGCACAAACGTCGTCGCGAGCATTAGTCCGCGCGGTGGAGCTCGTCGCTGGGGACGCATAGCTAGCCGGGGACGTTCGGGGCGCCGGAGACACGCCCTGATCTGCGCGCATTGGGATACGCGTGCACGCGCCGACGAAGAAGATGACCCTAGCCGCTGGGATGACCCGGTCCCCGGTGCAAACGACGGTGCGTCGGGAACTGCCGTAGTGCTTGAACTTGCACGGGCGCTGGCGCTTTCTCCACCGCCGCGCGGCGTTGAGCTTGTGCTGTTTGATCTCGAAGACCAGGGAGACGCCGGATACTACGCGGAACACAAGCGAGCGGACCCGTTCTGTCTTGGTTCGGCGCACTACGCGGCGAGAATGACGCGACCTCCAGCGTACGGAATCCTGGTGGACATGGTTGGCGCTGCTGACATGCGAATCGAGATGGAGGGCTACTCGCTCAAGCACGCCCCGCACCTGACGCGGAGGTTGTTCGATCATGCCGCACAGGCGGACGAGACGCGCTTCGTATCCGTGCCGGGAGACGAGGTAATTGATGACCATGTACCGTTCCTGAAGCGCGGCATTCCGTTCGTCAACGTGATCGACTGTCGGTATCCGCACTGGCACACGTTGGCAGACACACCAGATAAATGCAGCGCGAAAAGTCTGCAGGTTGTGGGCGACACAATCCTCGCGATGTTGTTTGACGACCGCGCAACCGAGCCGCTCGAAGGCTAGCGGTGTGTGCGACCCTGCCGGTGCCGGCTTGCCTGGAGCCGCGTGACGCTTATTCTCGAGGGCGCTTGTCGGAGTCGGTCGGCGGCGGCGGCTGCGGCGCTTGTTGCTGTTTCCAGGATGAGGCATAGAACCCATCGAGTGCAACCAGCGCTTCGTGAGACCCCGATTCGACGACTTTGCCCTCATCCATCACGTAGATGAGGTCAGCATGCATCGCGGTGGAGAAGCGGTGCGTCACGATCAGTGCCGTTCGTTCGCGTACAAGTGCACGAAAGCGTTCAAGCCACCGCGCTTCTTCCCACGAGTCCATAAAACTGGTTGGCTCATCCAGAACAACGATCGGTGCGTCACGATAAAACGCCCGAGCCAGTGCGATGCGCTGCCACTGTCCGCCGCTCAACTCGGTGCCGCCTTTGAATTGCTTGCTCAGCAACGTGTCGTACCCTTTGGCGAGTCGCTCGACAACGGTCGTAGCGCCCGCCGCATCAGCCGCTGCCCGAATGCGCTCATCATCGTGCGCTGCGTCGAGGTCCCCGTAGATGATGTTCTCTCGAGCCGTTGCGAACCACTGCACGGGAAACTGAAACATCACACTCAGTTCGTCACGCAGCGCATCGACTCCCAGGCTGCGGATATCTTGCCCGTCGATCAGCACGCGGCCCTGTTGGGGGTCGTAGAGTCGGCAGAGGAGCTTGATCAGCGTGCTCTTGCCAACGCCGTTTGGCCCGACGACGGCGACAGTCTTTCCCGCCGGTATTTCAAGGTCAAAGTCACTGAGCGCGGATTGGTCGGCGGACGGATACGTAAACGTGACGCCTTCGAAGACGACGTTCCTCGATTCGACGCGTCGGGCACGGGAATCGCCGCCAGAAACTCCAGTGAGCATTTGTGGCTTGTCTGGCGAAGTAATGTCGGGGCGAAGCGCCAGTAGCGAAAACAGGTGCTCCATAAATAGCGCATCGGCGTAGAGCTGCCCTGCACCGCTGAGCAGCGAACGCATCAGGCCCTGCCCCTGGCTGAACGCCTGATAGAAGAGTGCGAGGTCGCCGATCGTCGCGGCACCGCGCATCGCGCGCGCGCCCATCCAGACCATCGTCGCGGCCGTTACAATGAGTCCGACAAATCCGGCAAAAAACTGAGCAATCGTCTGGCGGCGCAGCAACCCAAGACGGCGCTCCCGAAGCTCGCGGCGCAAGGTGTCGTGGCGTTCTCTCAGGAGTGGCGACAGTCGCAGCGTGCGAATCTCGGGCGCCGAATATGCGGATGTAAGCGCCAGATCGAAGTAGCGCTCCCACCGGCGTTTTTCTGTTGTCTCCTCCCACCAGGCGTGATACAAACGATTATGGCGAACAACAACAGCCAGTGCCGGCACCGTACCGACGAGCAGGACAACCGGCAGCCAGATTGAGTACGTAATCAGGATGGCGGATATTCCAACAAGCGTGATCGTATTCTGCAGCAGCGTGCCGGTATTCTGCAGAATACTCAGCGACCTGGTCCCGGCCTCTGACGTCGCACGTAGCAGCTGATCGAGCAGGTCAGG
>JAUIJQ010000106.1 GCA_030431165.1 Rhodothermia bacterium
GCGAGAATCAGGTACGAAGGCCTGCGAGCACTTGCGATTTCGCTGTTGCTTTCGGTATTGCTTGTGTACCTGATTCTCGCCGCACAGTTTGAGAGTCTTGTTCAGCCGCTTGTCATTCTGCTTGCCGTTCCGCTCGCGGCGGCGGGCGTTGTTCTTGCTCTTTGGGCAACGGGTCAGAGTGTTAACCTGATGAGCCTGACAGGGTGTGTGGTCCTCGTCGGCATCGTGGTAAATGACGCGATCATCAAAGTCGATTTTATTAATCAGCGCCGAGCGTCGGGGATGGACATCCGAAACGCGATAATGGCTGCGGGGCGCGATCGGGCGAGGCCAATTTTGATGACGACGGCAACAACGGTGCTGGGCTTGCTGCCACTTGCCCTCGGCTTTGGCAGCGGTGCTGAGCTGCGGGCACCGCTTGCAATCGCGATCGTCGGCGGTATCGTAAGCGCGACCTTGCTGACGCTATTTGTCGTCCCGGTATGCTACAGTCTCGTCACAGGATCGCGCCATACGGGCACGTCAGGCGGGAATGACACTTTTGGCAAATAAATGTCGCATGGGTGAGTGGCGGTGAGCCAACGATTGGGGATCCAGACGAGAATGGGGATATTTCAGGCCAGCCGAATGACGCTGCAGATCATTTGCGTGGCCGCTGAACGCTTCCCTCGCTTGTGTTGATCTCCGAGGATCACCAGCCCACCGCCGCGCAATACAACGAAAACGGACCCACCAATACACACCCACCAATAACAATGAAACGATCTTTCCTCACACTGGCGGCTTGTTTCGCCCTCTTGTTGTCCCTGCCGGCATGCGACGGCGACGGCTCAGACCCTGACGACGTACCGTCAGCGACAGCTTCATTCCAGGCAACAGTCACAGGTGCTGTTTCAGACGACATGTCTGGGACCGCATTCTCTGGCGGACCTGGCGATGGAACCGGCTGGGGTGTAGTCATGGGGGTTGTATCGATCCCCAAGAACGGCGGCAGCGGCGTCAACGGCTCGATTTCGATCGTTCGAAACCAGGGCGACCGCCCCGGTGAGGGAACGTTCTCGATCTACGATCCCGAAAGTCAGCAGGAGAACCAATTCTACGCGGTCGCAATCATCGACGGCGGCGTGTATAGCGGGACATCCGGAAACCTTCGGATAACCTCGTCCGGTGACAGCAACGTGCGCGGTACATTCTCCTTCACGGGGACCGGCGGCGCCGGCGGCACCAGCTCAGTCACGGTCGAAGGTGGCTTCAACGCAACAAACTTCTCGTACTTCCCGGACTGACGCATCCATCAAGATGATTGCGCGGCATAAAGAGAGCCAGGACCCCGGGCGAGTCGTTACACTCGCTCGGGGCATGGCCGCGCGCGTTGCCTGCCTCGCCGTAATCTTCCTTGCGTTCCCGCTCTGTACCGCGGCGCACAGCCAGGCGTTCAGCGACTACTTCCAGCCGGTCGATACCATCGCCCTCTCGCCGGATGTTCTGATCGGGAAAGTCTATCGAATGGACGTCGATGCGGATGGTCGCATGCTCATACTCGACCGCTCGACGTTCGAGGTGAGTCTCTTCGAAAGTGACGGACGTTTTATTCGCACACTCTCGGTTGAGGCATGTAACCCCGGGTTCGAGATGCATCCCATCGGAGCCTACTTCAACGGCGACGAGATCTTCCTCACCAATTCCGGTATCTGGGGCTTTCGGTTCAACAGCGATGGGACATGTAAAGGGCCCGTTGATGACGGATTCCGCCCCGAGCCAGATCTGGCCGCTGTCCCCACCCCTGATCAGTCGGGCACCTGGAAAGCGGGCGACATCTTTCTGCTGGACACCAACCGGTCAGGCCATCAGATCCAGCGGTTTGATCATACTGGCGCGCACAAGATGGATTATCCGTTGCGCACCGACTTTGCCCGCTACGTTAGTCGAACCAGCATGGGCTCGGTCAACGTCGTTGGGGACGAGATCCTGGTTGTGAGACCGCACAGACCCACGGCGTTGGTCTATTCGCTTGACGGGCCTTTCCTTCGTGAGATTGGAACCGTACCCGACAACTTCCGGGCGCTGCCCAAAGATATTGACGAGCCCGAGGGTGACCTTCAGCAAAAAATGAAGGCCATAGCCAGCGCGGT
This sequence comes from Rhodothermia bacterium, assembly GCA_030431165.1. Classification (GTDB taxonomy): domain Bacteria; phylum Bacteroidota; class Rhodothermia; order Rhodothermales; family JABDKH01; genus JANQRN01. Next base: position 2,133 of record JAUIJQ010000106.1, read on the forward strand.
AATGGAGTACTCGTCCGTCTTCCAGGCCGGGTTGATAAACGACTCCACGATGGTTGTCCAGTACACCGGGAGGATCCGAGGCGATAAACGGAAGCCTTACGTCTATGCGTACAACCTGGATGGCGTAGAGCAAGTCCCGCCGGTCGTGATGACACACGCACTCTTCTACATTGGCCAGGGGCGGGTATACACAATTGACACCTCGCGTCTCGACGCGCAACACGCTGACAATCCCGACGTGGTTGTGTACGAGCTGCGATGATCGAAGACGTTATGCCGGGTCAGCCGGCGGTAGTCCCGGTTGAGGTCTGCGTTCACTGTGTCGATGAAGTCGCGACGCGAACCAGTGTTGCCAACGCAGCCATCGGTGGGGCTGCCCGTGTTGAGCTCTGCGCTGACATGTCCGTTGGCGGCCTGACACCCGACATCTCCCTCGTCGTCGCCGCGCGAGAGGCTGCTGAAGGTCGCTGTACGCTACACGTGATGGTGCGTCCGCGGGGTGGTGACTTTGCGTACGATGCCTACGAGCTTCGCGAGATGGAGCGCTCGATCGGGCAGGCGCGTGAGGCCGGCGCTGACGGAGTCGTGTTTGGCGTGGTTCGCGAGCGAGTGGGTGGCCTTCAAGTCGCTTCGGATGATCGAGGTAATTTGACATCCAGCCGGTGCCCGGTTATTGACGTCGAGGCGACCGCGCGGCTGGTTGACGTAGCGCGACAAAATCATCTGTCTGTCACGTTTCACCGCGCGTTTGACGCGACCTTGGGTGTCAGCGGGGTAGATATGAGCGCGGCATTTGCTTCTCTCGGCCAACTCGTCGACCTTGATGTCGACCGTGTGTTGACGAGCGGAACGATTTGGGGAGCAGGCGGCACCGCGCTGGATGGGGCAGACACCCTCGATGCCCTGGCGCGGCGCGCGCGTGGACGAATCGAGATTGTCGTAGGGGGGAGTCTCGGACGAGCAAACGTGTCGAGTATCCTGTCGCGACTCGGCGTCGCAACAGGAATCTCGGTGCATGCATACTCAGATCTTATCGTCGACGGGGTCACAAGCGCAGAGCACGTCAAGCAGTTGTGCGCAGCGTTGCAGAGGTAACCCACTCACCTCAACGCAAACCCAATCGTGTATTCCCCCGGAGTACCCCCAGGAGCTCTTATTGGCAGCATCCGAAGTGGCCTCGTGTCGGTGGCCCTTGCCGTTGCGTGCGTCGTCTCAGCTTGTTCGTCTGGCGAATCCGGCAACCCGGGGAGTACCCCGGGCGACGGTCGCTCATTTGCGCCGCCAACCGAGCAGATTGTACTGACCGAAGTGTTTCGTGTCGGACTCGAGGACCCGCTCTTTGGCCGGATATCCGACATCGAGATCGGGCCGGATCGGACTGTCTACGTTGCTGACAGCGGGTCTGAATCGGTCGTCCATCGTTTTGATCAGACGGGCCGCTATCTCGGTCCGCTTGGTGCCAAAGGCGACGGTCCCGGCGAGTACGGCCGCCCTAACCTCGTCATCGCCACCGCAGACTCGATTGTGCTGCACGACGGCTACTACGGCCGCATTCTGACCTACGAACCCGACGGCACACCACGGCGCCGCACAGATCGGCACTCCACGGTGACGCAGGAGAACCCAACATCAGTCTCACTCGGCGGAATGTTGGGAGTTCGTTACGTCGGATTTGAGACGCCGGTCGCGTTGCCGGGGATGGAAGGTGATCTACCCGAGCATTACGTCGTGCGGTTTATCAATGCCGACGCGACCGCGGGCGATTCCCTCTGGACCGTCAGGAGCCGTAAGATCCTGACGATCTCAACCGATCGATCGGTACGCATGCGCGCCGCACCGTTTGGTGCCCAGACACACTGCGTCTTTGGGATTGATCGTGCTTACTGTGCGTGGGGTGGTGCACTTGAGTTTGACACGTTTGACGAAGACGGCAACCCGATAGACTCGTGGTCGGTGGCGTACAACCCGGTTGACATTCCGGAAGCCGAAAAAGCGTCGGTGCGCGAGAACATCGGCGAGGACTTCTTGCCGCTGCTTGAGTTGCCCGACCACTACCCCGCGATCGAGGGGCTCGCAATGGACGATTCCGGGCACCTGTGGATCCGCGTGCGCGTCGAGCACGGCGGCGCGGGTCAGCAGGATCCGGATGCAGTGACAACGTCAACGTGGGTTGTTGATCCGGATGGCGGACACGTCCGCGAGGTAATCCTCGACGGCAACGTCACGATTCACGCGATTCGCGGCAGTCGCGCGTGTGGGCTGCTCGTCGATCAGGCCGGCGAGCAGTCAGTTGTTTGTTACTCGTATCCCGGAGGACAGGCATGACCATTTCGGAACGAAGCGTCGCTCGACCCACAACCGGGACTGGTGCGGCGCCGGTGGCTACTGCGGCTACTGCGGCTACTGCGGCTACTGTGGCGCCGGTGGCTCCTGCGGCTACGCCCGCTGTGACAGCTACTGCGATTACCCTGATCGTCGCCGTCCTCCTTGCCGGGTGCGGTCGAGCCGGCAATGGAAGCGATGGCCCGAAGGGCGCGGCCCCGCAGAAGGTGCTGATGCTCACCGAAGACCTCCCCATCGGCGCACCTGGGCAGGACGACGTATTTTTCTCAAGCGCCTGGGAGGCCGCTGAAGACGAGGACGGGCGCATTTACGTCGAAGAGAGCGCCGAGGCGTTGGTACGCGTATTCGATTCGGAAGGCGAGTTTCTATTTGACCTCGTCGGACAAGGCCAGGCGCCGGGTCAGCTGCAGAACCTCCAGACCTTTGTTGTCGCGGGCGATTCGATCGCGGCTTTTGACTACCGGCCCGTGTACGTCGTTTTTGATCGGGAAACAGGGGCCTTCCGGAGACGAGGAGAGATTCCGGTCCCGGATGGGTACGCACAACACGCCATTATTCAGGGCTTATCATCCGCCGGTCTTGTGGTGGCGCTTACGGAGCCTCAACGAGACATGCTAGATCGACACGATACGCGGGACATGCTGCTGATTGAGGGCGGATCGTCAGGCTCGTTGTTGTGGACCGGCCCAACGCAAGAGCTGTTGGCGCATGAAATCGGGAATGGCGGTGTCGCCTTTGCAACAAAGCCGCAGGGCACCAATTCGTTTTGTGCGGTGTCCAGCGCTCGCCTGTACTGCGCGGCCAACGATTCACTTGAAATAGACGTCGTTGAATTGCGCGATAACAACCCGGCGATGTGGCGGCTGTCGATTCCGTTTGATCCGCTGGAGGCGACCGCCAGTGACAAGGCGAAGTGGGCGGGCGAGATACGCGGAGATGAAATGAAAGCACTATTCCACGCGCCCGACCACTGGAAAGCACTCAGGGATCTCAAGGTTGATGATACGGGCAAGTTGTGGCTCAACGTGTACAGCACGCGATCAGACTCGGTCGTGACGTGGTGGGTTGTGGACCCCGACACGCAGTATCGTGCCGCCGTGCACCTGGACGCGTCTGAAGAATTGCTGCACGTTCGGGCGAACAAGGTCTACGTACGCTCGTCGAACGAAGCCGGAGAGGCGTGGGTCACACGCCACCGCTTTCAGTACTGATGGATCGAAGGATTGATCGATCGATGGATTAGATGATGTGCCGGTGTGATGGATTGATGAATTGACACAACTACGATTCAAACACTTTAGACTTTGTATGTCAGATAAATCAGAACCGCACTCCGGGCGACTAACCGTTGCCACGGGCCATCAGGCCCTCTCGCGGCTCGGCGCAGAGTTCACGTCGTTGCTCAAGCGCGGCGGACTCGAAGTGGAGTTCTACAGACCCGACGGCGTGGACCGCCAGTCGCCACACTCGCGCGATGAGATTTACGTCATCGCCTCGGGGAGCGGCACGTTCGTCAATGACGCGGTGCGCCACCAGTTTGAGCCGGGCGAGGTGTTGTTCGTGCCGGCCGGGACAACGCACAGGTTCGAAGACTTCACGGGCGACTTCGCCACGTGGGTGTTCTTCTTTGGGCCGGATGGCGGACAATCCGAAGAATGAATAACAGGCATCAGCCACGCGAATGACTGACGAAGTAGCAGATACGCCCGTCGAAACGGATCCGGCGCGACTTCCTTTCGAGCTGGAGATCGAGATCCAGCCCGATGACATCGACGAAATGGGTCACGTGAACAATACCGTATACCTGCGGTGGGTGCAGGACGCGGCGATAGCGCACTGGCGGCACGCCACCACGGCTGCGCAACAGGAGGCGCTGCTGTGGATCGTAGTGCGCCACGAGATTGACTATAAGCGACCCGCTTTTGAGCATGACGCGGTTATCGCGCGCACGTGGATCGGAAAAGCGCGCCGGCTCAGATTTGACCGGCACACACAACTGTTGCGCGCGGCAGACCGCAAGGTTCTGGCTGAGGTTGTCACGCAGTGGGTGCCGATTGATCCGGCAACACAACGCCCCAAACAGGTAACCGACGACCTGCGCGCGCGCTTCTCCATTGAGTGATGATTGCCCCCGTCTCCATGAGATTTTTCGACGTTCGTGTCACAGCCGTTGTCCTTGCCGCGATTGCGTTTATCACAGTTGCCGGGTGCTGTGGTGACGCGTCGCGAACAGCCGGCCGCTATGTCTCTGGTGACACAACCTACGTTGTGTCTGGCGAACCCGTTGGCTGGACTGAAGAACGACAACTGACCGAGGTACTGCGGATCGGCAGAGACGACGGCCTGGAAGAAGAGCTCATCGGTTCTGTACAGTGTGTGCGTGCCGATGCATCCGGGGGAATCTACTTCTTCGACGGCTCGGTCCCCGCGCTGCGCTATTTCGACGCAGATGGCAAATACGTGCGCACGCTTGGCGCAGAGGGCGAAGGGCCCGGCGAGTATCAGGACAGCTGTCTTGGCATCGCGATCCGGTCAGACGGCAAGGTGCTGCTAAGAGAGCCGCGCAATCGCCGCGTGAATGTGTACGCTCCTGACGGGTCGCCGCTTGAGTCGTGGCACGTCGACTCCGGATTGTTCACCTCGCGCGCAACGCGACTCGACGCCAACGACAACCTCTACCTCAAAGCCATCATTGGCGAGATCGAACGGAATGAAGCGTGGCCGGTCGGGCTGTTCGTTTATTCACCTGAGGGCGTCCTCACCGATTCGATTGCGCCACCCGCGCCGGTCAGCGGTGCCGCACCGGTGCTATCGGGCAACTTCCTGCCCGGCAACGCCTGGGACATAACGCCTGTCGGCGGCATCGTTACCGCAAACTCCGGGATCTATGCCATGGAGATCCGTCGTCCCGACGGCCGCGTTGTACGAATTGAGCGCCCGTACGAGCCGGTTCGCCTGCACCAGGCGGAACGCGCCGCGTGGCAGGCCATGGCCGACTGGATGGAGAAGACGCAGGGACAGTTCATGACGGCTGACATGCAGCCCATCCCGGCGGTCAAGTCGGCATTTCGGTCGCTGTTTGTGGACGACGACGGACGCATCTGGGTTCAGCTATACGTCGAGGCCGAGCGGCGAGACGCGGACGCGGCTGCGCCAGCGGCCGAAGATGGCGAGGGCCCGCCACGAATCGACTGGGTCGAGCCGCTGCTGTACGAGGTCTTTGACGCGGATGGCGATTACCTGGGCCGGGTGCGGGCACCACGCGGAGCAAATCTGGAACACGTTCGCGGCGATCGAGCTTGGGGAACGCAGTCAGAAGACGGAAGACGGTATGTCGTGTCCTGGCAGATTGAGTAGGTCGGCAACGTGCTGTCCGCTCCTCCGGCTCTGCTTTGTGAGCTGTGTGTTGCTGCTGGGCGGATGCGGTGGCAGCAGGAATCGACCTGTTGGCGATGAGATTGCCGCGCCGACGCAGACGCTCCAGCTTACTGAGACGCTGCGGCTCGGGACTGCCCACCCGTACTTCGATTATCCGCGGTCCCTGGTACCGGCGGCAGATGGTGATATCCTGGTGCTCGACGGTTACAATCCGGCAACGATTCTTCGATTTGACACAGCCGGCCAACACGTCGGTTCCCTTGGGGGGCCAGGGGAAGGGCCCGGCGAGTTCAATGCGCCGTCAGCACTCGTACACAGCGGTGATTCCCTCGTTGTGTTTGACTTCATTCGTTCGGTGTTGCTCGTGTACGAGGCGGACGGAACGTTCAGAAGAAAGTCGCGGGAGGTTCAGAGATTTGGTCGGGCCCGCATAACAATGATCGGCATCTCCGACGAGGGGTATGTCGCCCAGGAATATCCGGACTACCCTCGCGGCACCCGACGTGATACATCTGACCACGACCGGGTGATTGTATTCGACGGCGATCGAACTACGGAACGCGTCGTTACCACGATCCCGTCCCGAGAAATGTCATACGAGGATGGCGGTGCCAGCACGTTCAAGCCATATGGATCCA
>JAUIJQ010000107.1 GCA_030431165.1 Rhodothermia bacterium
TTTGGATCGCTGATTGTCGAGCGCGTCCTCGACGCGCGGTCAGAACGCGGGCTTCGCGACATGTAACCCGGAGGCAACATGGTTCGAGGAATGCGCATACTCGGAGTCGCCTTAATGGGCGTCGGACTCCTGCTCCTCGTAACGTACTTTGTCAGTCCACTGCGGATTTTGTGGTGGTGGTACCGGCACATGCCGATGCCGCTTCAGATTGGTCTCGGCGTGGCGGGAGTAGGTCTCGCCATCCTGCTGACCACCATGTTGATCGAGCGTACCCAATCGAGGGAGTACGACAAAGACCTGAAGAACCAATGATCATCGTTAGCACGCCCGACATACCGGGCCGGACGATTACGCAGAGCCTCGGCCTTGTCCGGGGAAACACAATCCGCGCCAAGCACGTGGGGAAAGACATCCTCGCGAGCCTCCGGATGCTTGTTGGTGGTGAGATCAAGGAGTACACGGAGATGCTCACCGAGGCGCGTAACGAGGCGCTGCTCCGGATGAAGCAGGAGGCAACGTCAGCGGGTGCGGATGCCGTTGTGAACGTGCGCTTTGTCACAAGCCAGGTAATGGCCGGCGCCGCCGAACTGCTCGCCTACGGAACGGCCGTCAAGCTGGACTGACCGCCAAGGTCGACTGACTGCCACGCTGGACCGGGCACGGAGCCAGACTGGGCACTGAGCTGGACTGGCCACCCGAGCTGGACTGGCCACCCGAGCTGGACTGGCCACCCGAGCTGGACTGGCCACCCGAGCTGGACTGGCCACCGAGCTGCACAGGCCCCCAAGCTGGACTGGCCACCCGAGCTGGACCGGCCTAAACCACGTCCTCTGTGTCCCGGGCAACCAGGCTGTCCAGGTCTGGATGTGTGCGCACTTCCATCTCCGGTTTCTGCTCGCTCACGGTAACACGAAGCGCGCGGAGCCCGGTGACACCCTGAAGCGGCTCAACCTCGAGGTCTTCGACGTTGTCCTCGACGTAGCCCGCTGCGATCAGGTAGTCCAGGTAACGCATGTACTCGCGACGCTCTTTCTGTTGCGAATACACAATCGCGATCTTGCCCGGTTGGGTAATGCGCTCTGAGCTACCAAGCACGCGTGCTTTGTCGATGCGCTTCTTCACGATCATGTAGCGTGCGTTGTACGCGCCGTCAACGCCGAACCGCTTCTCGTCTTTGCTGAATCGAATGGCTATCGGGAAGTCCTGAATCAGCACGAGGTGTGCCACGTCGAGGGGGACGGGCAGCTTGTCTTGTGACGCCGCCAGTTGCCACACAACGCCGCACATTGTTTGAAGCTGCCACAAACGCAGGTTGCGCAGGTAGAGGACATCAAACGTCTCGTCCTCGGCGATGGCCGCGCCGACGTAGATGTTGTAGTCAACACCGTCGGTCTCAAACTTCTCGAAGTAGTGCGGAAACATCGCTTGCGCTTCGCTTTGCCGCTTCTGAAGAAAATCCGACACCGTTTTGTTGACGAGCGCTACAGACTCTTCGTAGTTGCGGCGGCGTTTGTAGAGCACGCCGAGCGTGTTGTCGACAGCGCTTCGATACTCTTCAACCTTCGTGCGGATGCTCTCGCGTGATCCCGCAAGCCGCTCAAACAGGGGCTCGACGTCATTGCGGAGGAATCCGAGGGCACCGACTTCAGCGTCTGAGGAGAGCCCTGCTTCAATGGTCTGAACAAATCGCGCGATGCGGAACCCCAGCTCGTCGAGAGCCGGGAGTGGCTGATAACTGCTGGCCTCGACGATCACAGACAGCGCAAGGCCAAGCTGCTCGATGAGGTCAGCCTGTATGGCCCGGTTACGCTGGATCGACGAGTCCCGGATATCCGACAATCCGTACAGCGGATACACGTCCTCAAAGACGATGTCTTCGGGCTCGCGCTTTTCCCCCGCCTGGATGCCTCGCTCAAGTCGCTCAGCAGCTCGCCTGAACCGCCATTCAACCGACGGGTGGATCGACGTAAACTCCTCCTTGATCAGTGCCTGAATCCGGTCGTGGTGTTCGTCGAGGCTACGCATCATGGCAGCCGCAAACAGGGACACCACGTTGGTGAGCTGAATCACCGAGAACGCCGTGAGGCGATCAGGCTCGGATGTCGCCAGTTCGAGCACGCCGACAATCCGCCCGTTGTCCTTGAGTGGCGCCAGGAGCAGGCCGCGCAGTCCCTGCTCGCGAATGTGATGCTCAAAGCCTGTGCAGAACGTGCACGAGTCGAGGTCGCTGATAACAACCGCTTCGCCGCGGCTGAACAGTTCAGCGTATGACGACTGGTCGCGCATCGCACAATCGGGCAGGCAGTTGTCGTGGCGAAGCAGAGAACGGCCAAGTGTTCTTGACTCGTCGATGTCCTCGAAGCGGCCCGTCTCCAGCCCGATGACGCCGATCCGGAGATCGGGGATACCCATCAGGTCACGAAGATGCCCTTCGATTCGGTCGAGCTTCAACGGACTCATCAGCGCGTCGCGCTCGAGCAGGTCGTTCTTCAGTCGACTGTTTGTCTCGTGCTCGCTGACGTCGATCAGCGTTATTGTGGTAAACCCACGGAAGACGAAGTTATCCGGCGGAAGAAGCGACTGCCATAGATCAAGATCCATGGGGTTTGCCGCGAGACGGCTGACGTCGTCAGGCGTGAGCTCGGGCAGGTCGCCAATCACATCGATATCTACAAACTGCGGGTCAACATGGACCCGGTAGTAGACGTTCAGATCGTTTTCGAGGGCGATCCGAAAAACAGTAGGGAAGCGTAGCCCGAGATCAACGTCGTAATACGTGTTCAGGATGACGTGGTAGGCTTCGAGGATCTCTGCTCGCTGCCGCTCTTCTCGCGTTGTGTAGTCGGAGCACGACTCATCGTCAGCGGTAACCTCAGCGATCGCCAGCATCTCCATGAAGCGCGGCGTGCCGAAGAAAACCTCCATCCTGAAGGGCGTCATGCCGGCGGCGAGCCAGTCGTCGGAGTGCGTCAGCGGCACCACGACGGCCATGAGTTGCTCGATGAGGTGGCTGTGCGGTTCTAGCTGTTCCGCTGAATCCACGCCGTTGATCATCTCAGGGATGCTCTCAGCGCGTGATGCGAGCTGCTCTGCGAGTCCGCGTACGGCCGGGTCCTGTGCGGTATCAGCCAGCGCACGCCACCGCGCGACGAGCTTGTGGAGGCTCAGAACACGGCGGAAGGGAAGGTGGTCGAGGACGTCGGGGTTTGTAGCAGTAGTCGTCATACGGGCTCTATCGAAAACTACATGGTGCTCATACGCGGGCACATGAAATGAGTTACCCGAAACACGGAATCATTACAGGTGCACTTCGCGGCAGTAAGGTATTAGACGCAGGAAGGCGCCGATTCCTCTAATGGGCACACAAAATGGCCCTGTGAGCACATATTAGGCGGAATTCAGGCCCGCCGTTGTCGGCGGCCTTCTGTCACTTAGTCGGGTTCGCCTTCCCCTTATCCGTCGCTACTGCCGTCGTCTTTGACGCCTTGCTCCTGTGCGCCAAAAGCCACCGACCGCTCGTACGCCGCCCAGATTCCGCGCGAGATCACGGTGCGTAGGCCGCCTTTTTCCATGCGGTACAGCGCCGCGGCCGTTGTGCCACCCGGGGACGTAACCTGATTACGCAGCTCCGCGACGTGTTTCCCTGACTCCTCGGCATACTCCACGGACCCTCTGATCGTCTCGAAAACGAGCTTCTCGGCCACGCGCCGCGGGAAGCCCATGTGCACACCGGCATCAACCATGGCCTCCATAAACAGGAACACGTAGCCGGGGCCCGACCCGCTGAGAGCGGTCGCCATGTCCAGGAACGCCTCCCGGTCAACGTGAACGTCTTCGCCGAGCGACTGCAGAATGGCCTGCGCCTGTTTGATCTGGTCGGATGTCACTTCGGGCGTTGCCGTCCACACCGTGATGCCGCGCCTGATCTGTGCCGGCGTGTTCGGCATGGAGCGGACGATCGCCTTGTGCCCTGTCCCCGTTGCGATGCGTGCCAGCGGTGCACCCGCAACAATCGACACGATCAAGTTTTGTTCAGCGACGCGGCCCTGCAAATCCGCCAGTACGCCGGCCAGCGACTGCGGCTTTACCGCGAGCACAATGATGTCTCCCGCGGAGGCTGCCTCGCCGTTGTTGGGTGTTACACCAACGCCGTACCCGTTTGCCAGAGCGTGGCGCCGGTCATCTGATGGGTCAGCGACAACGATGCGGTCGGGTGCGATGGCATCCTGGTCGAGCAGGCCGCGGATCATGGCCTCTGCCATGGTGCCGCCGCCGATAAACGTTATCCGGCTTTCTTTCAGCATGCAGCCATGTTACCTCGGAAGGGAGGTATTCGGCAAATGGGGAAGAGCCAACGCTAGTCTGTGCGGGCGCTCTCACGATCTGCGCTTCGCTGACCATCGCCCTTCGTCCACGTGATCAGACATGCCGTGTCGCGACGTAAACGTCCCGGTCATTTTGTCTCCCTCGATCGTGCCGTGGAAAACCGTGATCAGTGCGCATCCGCAATCGGGATCTTCGTACGGTTCAAGCTGGCCGGTGATACGGTTGCCGTCGATCCGCACGAAGTGAATCCGGATTCGTTCGCTGTGATTGCGTCGAAGCGCCGCGTAACTCGGGTCGTGCGTCGTCCAGTCGTGTTCCTCAGATTCCATGATGACGTCGCCAAACGCGGAATCCGGCGATGTGGACAGCAGGAACGCGATGGTGCCGTGGCGACCGGTGTCAATGCCGGTGTACGTCCCGAACCAATCCCCTTTCAATGCTTCAAGCGTTTCGGGACTTGCGTCAAGGGCCATCGGGGGCAGCGTTGAGCGGCATCCGCCGAGAAGTAGCGCGACAAGGGCAACGAGGGGTAGCGCTTTCATGATCATCTCCGGATAATTGCGGACTACGTATTATGAGTACGCCGCGGCACGCTTCCGGATACGCGGGCAAAGTCAGTCTCGATGTGTAGTCCGCCGCACTACACCAGCCACCGGCCCATGTTTGCGGCAAGGCGGCGTTGCACGTGTATCTTTGTGGTCATTAACGAGTATCTGTGGTCATGAAAAAGTACCTGAAAATCGCCGGGGCGTTGATCGTTGTTGCCGTCATCGGCATTCAGCTTGTCCCCGTCGAGCGCACCAATCCGCCGGTGGTGAGGGACGTGGCGTGGGATTCCCCGGAAACGAGGGCGCTTGCAGAGCGCGCATGTTTTGACTGCCACAGCAACGAGACGAAGTGGCCGTACTATTCGTACATCGCACCGATCTCATGGCGCGTTGCACAGCACGTCTCCATGGGGCGTCGGCACCTGAATTTCTCAGACTGGACGCAGCCCAACGAAGACTTGGACGAAGTCATCGAGGTGATGGAAGAAGGCGAGATGCCGCTCTCGGATTACCTGCTGATGCACAGCGAAGCCCGCCTTTCACCTGAGGAGACTGAAGCGCTGATCGCCGGATTCCGACGCACGTTCGAAAACGACCCGCCGATTGAGCGCCGCCGCCGGCGACCACCTGGGGACGGGGCCTAGCACAACGGGAGACGGGGCCTGGTCGATCGTCAGCCGCTGACTTGCGCGACCTCCGACTTTCGACCTTCGACTTGCGACCTCCGCCCGCCGACCGGTGAGGCTAGTGATTGCCGCCGCCGTGTCCGTCGTGACCGCCGTGCTCAGCATGCCGCCCGTGATCTGACACCTGCTGGTCAAACCACGCGTGGATTGCCTTCACCAACTCAGCGTCTTTTGTGACGTAGGTGATGCGGCCGCCGGATTCGATGTCATCGTACTTGATATCAAGCCGCTCGTGACCCATCACCAGCGCGTGCAGCCCGGCCATGTCTTCGCCGTGAATCATCGCCGGGTCATGAAAGTCGCCCCGGCTGAACTTTTCAGCCTCTTCGGCCAAGTGCTCACGAATCAACCGCACCTGCTTCGCGTCGCCGTCGTCTGATACAACACGCTGCACGCCGCCGTTCTCGGTCTTCTCAAATACGTGCGTTGTGCGCTCAAGGTCGAAGGGCATGACCATCGTTCCCCGGTCAGCCACCACTTCCTGTCGGTTTGCATCCGAAGGAATGGGCCCGGGTCGTGGGGCATCACCGTTGTCGGGGTAACTGTCGCGACTGCACCCGGCAAAGACGACGAGAAGAGCAATCGCTGTTAGTCGAATGATCTGGTTCATGATGTAAACCTCACTGCGGCAGGTATAACCCAACGACGCGATTTGCGACGGTTCGGCTGCTTGCCTGGTAGCGATTAAGGAAAACGACGATCAACGCCTCGCGGTCGGGGAAGCGCAGGAAGCGCGCAACAAAACCTGCCACCTGGCCGCTGTGACCGATGTATGGGCGCCCAAGGTATTCGCCTACCGCGAAGCCAAATCCGTATCCGGTGTTCTCTCCGTTGGGCAGGATCGTCGGTGCCCACATGGCCTCTCGAATCTCGTCGCTCAGCAAGCGATCGCTGTAAAGCGCCTCGTCCCAGATCGCAAGGTCACGAACCGACGACAGCAGTCCACCGGCTGCAAGTGTCGACGACGTCTCTGTTGGCGCGCGATTAATCAGGTCACCTGCAGCGTTGATCCAATAGCCGGCGGCGCGGTTTGGGATGATGACTTCTGGGTCGGCCATCCGCGTCTGATTCATGCCGAGCGGCGCAAAGATGCGATCGTGCAGTACCCCGTGTTCGAGTAGAACCAACCTTGCCCGGGCTCAAAGTCCATCGGACGGCCGTTTGCGATCGATACAACGTCCTGGGGCGTCATCCGAAAGCGATAGACGTCGTAGCTGCGTATCAGCTCGTAGTCGGGAATGCCGGATGTGTGCGTCATCAACTGCCGCACTGTAACGCCGGTCCACTCGCCCGGCAGGAAGGAGAGATAGGAGTTAATCGGGTCGTCAAGTTCCATCCGGCCCTCTTCAACAAGGAGCATCGTCGCCGCGGCAACAAACTGCTTGCTTATTGATCCAATTTCGAAGACCGTGCTGTCGGTGACAGGGACGCGCAGCTCGGCGTTAGCGTAGCCGTACGGCTGAATCCTGATCGCGCGGCCACGAGAAAAAACACCGACCATTCCGCCGGGCACGTTGTTCTCGTGCATGAACCCCTCGATCCATTGATCAAGCTCAGCGAGCTCTTCTGCGCCGGGTGACGCAATCTGGGGAGCAACCGGCTGCGCCCAGAGCGTCCCGCTGCCGAGGAGCAGGAAGGCAATTATCGCGGAATTAGGTCGTCGCATAATCTCAGAACAGTCCCTCAACCTTTCCGGTTTCCACGTCGACGTCGATCCGTCGGAAGGCCGGATTGGAGCCGGTGCCCGGCATCAGTTTGATGGCACCGGTGACCGGCACAATGAGTCCGGCGCCGCGGTACGTCAGGATGTCGGTGACCGGCAGCGTCCAGCCCATGGGCCGACCCTTCAAGGCGGGGTCATGCGACAGGCTGAGATGTGTCTTTGCCATACAAACCGCCAGCTCGCGGGAGCGCGGGTCTGCGTCAAGTTCCTCGACACGTTGCGTCGCTTTGTCGGACCAGCTTACCCCATCAGCGCCGTAGATCTCTGCGGCGATGGTTTCTACCTGCGACTTGACAGGGGTATCCGGCTCATACAGTGGCTTGAAATCTGACTCGTCGTTACACGCTTCTGCAACGGTGCGCGCCAACTCCTCAGCACCCTCGCCCCCATAACGCCAGTGGCGGGAAACGGCACAGCGCGCGCCGGCTTCCTCTGCGACACGCCGGATCAGCGCGTGCTCCGCATCGGTATCCGTGTAGAAGCTGTTGATGCACACGACCGGATTGGCGCCGCTCTTCTTCGCAATCTCTATGTGCGCCCGCAGATTGTCGCAACCACGCTCCAGGAGCTCCAGGTTTTCTTTTGTGTAGGCTTCGTCGAGCTGGCCGGTTGATCGAACAGTTGGTCCGCCGCCGTGCATCTTGAGGGCTCGTACGGTTGCAACGACGACGACCGCATCCGGCTTCAGCTTCGAAAAACGACACTTGACGTTCCAGAACTTTTCGAAGCCGATGTCAGCACCAAAGCCGCTCTCGGTTACGACGTAGTCCGAGAGTTTCAGTGCCAGCCGATCAGCGACGATGGAGCTCTGGCCAACCGCGATGTTCGCAAACGGCCCGGCGTGTACAAACACCGGCTGCCCCTCAATAGTCTGGAGGAGTGACGGATTAAACGCTCGAACCATCCATGCCGTCATGGCGCCGTCAACTTCCAGGTCAGCGGTGGTTATCTCGTTGCCCGCCCGATCGTGTGCAACGACCATCTTGCCGATGCGCTCGCGCATGTCGCGCAGATTGCGACAAAGTGCGAGGATGGCCATCAGCTCAGAGGAGACGGATATGTTAAACCCGGAGTCCATCTCGTAGCCATCCATCTTGCCGCCGCGGCCGATCCGGATGTTTCGCAACGACTGCGCGCAGAAGTCCATCACCCACTTCATGTCGCCGCGCTCGGGGTCAACGTCAAGACGCCGGAT
>JAUIJQ010000108.1 GCA_030431165.1 Rhodothermia bacterium
CGCGTTCTCAGAGCACTACATACTTCCACTCAGCCACGACGAATTGGTACACATGAAAGGCTCGCTGTGGAATAAGATGCCCGGGGATGAGTGGCAGAAGGCAGCGAACCTGCGACTGCTGCTCGCCCACCAGATCGGGCATCCCGGCAAGAAGTTGCTGTTCATGGGTGCTGAGTTCGGCCAGCTCTCTGAGTGGAACTGCGATGGCGAGCTTGACTGGCACTTACTGAACAATCGGATGCACGCCGGCGTCCAGCAGTGGGTTCGCACGCTGCTACACCTTTACAAGAACCGCCCCGCGCTCTGGTCTGACGACTCGGCGTCATTCTCATGGATCGACTTTGAAGACAGGAGCGCGAGTGTAGTATCGTACACAAGACAGGCTGGCGGAGACATACTTGTGTTCGTCTTCAACTTCACACCCGTTGTTCGCGACGAGTACGAAGTGACGCTGCCGTCGGCCGGGAATTGGCAATGCCTGCACAACTCTGACGACGAGCAATTCGGAGGAAGTGGCCTACATGCCATCGACGTCATCGACGTCACCGTTAAAACGCCCGCCCCGGCTGTGGTCGAGTCGGATGAAGCTGACGGCACCGAGACTCCGCAGCCAACTGTCACAACAAAGCTAAAGCTACCCCCGCTGGGCGTGCTTGTGCTTGGGCTGGCTGACGTCGTGGACGCTGCTTAGCCGGGATACACACCGATCGTCGATGCAAACACGCGCCGCTCGCCACCGCGGTCGCGGAACTCGCACAGGTACACACCTTGCCACGTGCCGAGCACGACATGGCCGTCAGTCACCGGAAGCGCAAGTCCGGCCCCCGTTACAACTGACTTGATGTGCGCCGGCATGTCATCCGGGCCTTCCGAACGGTGGGTGTACGATGCCGATCCGTCGGGTGCAAGATCATCGAAAAAGCGGCCGAGATCGGTTCGTACGTCAGGGCTCGCGTTCTCATTCAAGGTCAGCGCGCAGGACGTGTGCATGATGTGCAAATAGAGCATTCCGCGGCGGCAGCCCGACAGGATGTCGAGCCCCCGCAGGATCTGATCAGTCACAAGGTGGATTCCGCGATCAAACGAACCCAGGCGAATCATCTGTTGACGACAGTCCATAGCCATGTCAACGTCCCTCCAGCGTATGGTTCGTCAATACGACATCGACGAACACAGGAAAATGATCGGAGGGGGCTTCGGAAGGGTCGAGCCGAATCATGCCACCACCGAGTAGCTGAAAATGCCGCGATGGTAGAACGTAGTCAACGCGAAGTCCAAACCGAGACGTATCGTCCGGGTCAAGGCCAGGGTATCGTGCCACACCGGCACTGTCGGCTGTTGGCACAAATCCGCCCACGATGCGCGAATCGTCCAGCAGATAGTGCTTGACCGGGTTGTTGATTGTCGAGCCCTCATCTGGATCGGCATTCAGATCACCCATGACGACAAACGGAGCATCGCCGGATAGTCCTCCCGGCACTCCGTCGTCATCAACCAGGAACGGCGCATCGTCGAGTATTGCCCGAAGCAATCTGATCTCATCGTGATTGCGTCGCTTGTTCCTCTCCTCGGGTCCGTCAAACGCCGGAGGCGTCGGGTGGCTGATCACGAGGTTCAACCGCCGGCCCTGCCTGATATCCACCGGCACGACCGCGTGCGTCTTAGAACTCAACGGCATCTCATTCCACTCGGCGTCCGTGTACCACGGCCTGCCACTTGTGTAGCTCGGTCGCAGCGCGTCGGGCATTGACGACCAGGGAAACGTTCGATACGTTCGGATGTCGTCATGGGCGATCGTCAATCCCTCGCGCACGAGCAGCGCCATCGCGTACTGCCCGGGGAACGTGCCGAATCCCCAACTGTCGTTGCCGAACTCACGATCGGCATCAGTCTGCGCAGGCGGATTGCCGGACCACGATGCCTGCCTCGGCTCCGCAAAGACGGAAGACACCATGCCGTTGTTGTCCAGATCATAACCGCTGTGCACGCCGGTATTCGAAAGCGGCTGGAAGACCGCATACTTCTTCCCGCCGGGCTGATCGAGAAACGAGCGCACAAACGCAGACGCAACAGATTCCGACGCGGCTACCTGTTCGCCAGTGACTGATTGGCCAACGGCAATTTCGTTCAGTAGAATGATGTCAGCATCGAGAACACGAATGATGCCGGCGATCATCCGAAGTCGCCTGTGCCCCGGGTGCGCGACGTCGGAAGCCCGAACGTCTTCGATGTTGAACGTTGCAATGCGTAGCGTATCAGACGTGGGGCCTTCGACGGCGCTCTGCTCGACGGCCGGGCCGCCGCCCTCATCAGTTCGCGCATCACACCGGATGCGACTACTCGTTA
Organism: Rhodothermia bacterium; assembly: GCA_030431165.1. Lineage (GTDB taxonomy): Bacteria > Bacteroidota > Rhodothermia > Rhodothermales > JABDKH01 > JANQRN01. The sequence continues at coordinate 2,347 of JAUIJQ010000108.1, forward strand.
CTACGACAGACAGCGCAGCGCAGATTGCCAGGAAGCGCACGGGACTCAATGTAATCGCCTACGGAATGCCCAGAAGTTTGTGGGTCTGAACGCTCAGTCGCCACCGGGGGTGATTGCGACAATAGTCCAGTGCCAGGCGGGTGTTGCGCTCCCGGTCTGGCCCATCGAGCGGTTGCAGCGAGAAGTGGTCAAAATCGAGAGACAAGAACGCCTCGGGACTCGCGGAATGCTGCGGATAAACAAGTTTCAGTTCGTCTCCAGCGCGGACGGCCAACTGCGACCCTCCCTTCGGGCTCACGCACAGCCAGTCCACTTCGACCGGCGGAGGCAACGTTCCGTTTGTTTCGACGGCAACATAGAAGCCACGGGCACGCAGTTCGTCGACCAGGAAACCATCGAGCTGTAGCAGGGGCTCGCCGCCAGTGCAGACAACAAACGGTTCAGACGCCGGATTGCCCGCGCGCAGCGCGTTGGACGTCCACTCTTCCAGGACCCGATCGGCCAGGTCAGCGGCGGAGTTATAGCGACCACCACCAGGACCATTCGTGCCCACAAAATTTGTGTCGCAGAACCAGCAGACAGCGTTCTCGCGATGTGACTCAACGCCGTCCCACAAATTGCAGCCGGCAAATCGCAGGAATACGCCGGGACGGCCCGTGTGGACACCCTCCCCCTGCCAGGTAAAATAGATTTCCTTAACGGCGTAGCTCATGATGGCGACTTCAACCGGACAACGTGCATGCGTATCTTCGCACGGATCAAACAAAGAAGTTACTGCCAAATGAAGATAAGTGGGGCCGTTTTCCTGATAACTGGAGGTGCATCCGGGCTTGGACGCGCAACCGGCGAGCATTTTGTGTCTCAGGGTGCATCCGTCGTGCTGTGCGACGTCAACGAAGAGGCTGGCGAGCGCGTCGCCTCAGAACTTGGTGATTCGGCCATCTTTGCGCGCGTCGATGTCAGGGAGGCCGACCATGTCAGCGCCGCTGTCGCCGCCGCAAAGAGTACGTTCGGAGGTGTTCATGGCGCCGTGAACTGCGCCGGGATCGTCGCGGGCAGTCGAACTGTGTCGCGAAGCGGGCCGCATGATCTTGATCTGTTCAGGCGTGTGATAGACATCAATCTGGTGGGCTCGTTTAACGTGACCCGTCTCGTCGCTGCAGCGGCATCAGAGAACGAACCAGATGAAGACGGCGAGCGCGGAGTCATAATCAACACGGCGTCGGTTGCAGCTTTTGAGGGCCAGATCGGACAGGCCGCTTACTCTGCCTCAAAGGGAGGCGTTGCAGGGATGACGCTGCCGATTGCACGTGACCTCGCGAAGGTGGGCATCCGCGTTGCGGCGATTGCGCCGGGAATTTTTGAGACGCCGATGATGGCCGGCATGACAGACGAGGTGCGCGGGTCGCTTGAGGAACAGGTACCGTTCCCATCCCGATTGGGACGTCCGTCTGAGTACGCCAGACTGGCCCAGCACATTGTCGAGAATGGCTATGTAAACGGCGCCGTCGTTCGCCTGGACGGCGCAATCAGAATGGGTCCGCGCTAGCGTGCGGGAATCACAGCGAGGGTAAGACGCGACGCGGCAACAAGCGCACCGCTGTCGCTACGTATCCGAACTTCCCATACCTGGGTCGATCGCCCGAGGTGCAAAGGCCTGGCCGTCGCCAGAACGTGTCCGCTACGCACCGCCCGAACGTGGTTAATGTCCAGAGCAATTCCCGACACGCGAAAGCGATCGGCGTCCACGCACAGGATACCCGCCCAACTTGCAACGGTCTCGGCGAGCGCCGCCGAGGCACCTCCGTGCAGGATTCCGAACGGCTGAACCGTTCGTTCATCCACCGGCATCGCCGCTTCGAGAAAGTCGTCTCCGGCCCTTGTGATCGTGATGCCAAGCGCGGCGACCATCGATCCATCGCTGCGTGCGTTCAAAGAGTCGATGTCGGGAGGACCGGCGTGCCAGATAGAAGTGGAAGGCTTCTCAGTCATTCGTAGAGTGAATCTATCAGTGACGCGAAGTTCTGTTTCACAACCCCGCGCACAACTTTCATGGTCGGTGTCAACTCGCCACGCGCCTGATCAAGTGCACGAGGGAGAATTGCGAAGCGTTTGATTGTCTCCGGATTGGACAGGGATCGATTCATTTCGTCGATGTGCTGCTGTATATCGGCATGCACATCAAGATCGCCGCCATCCACCGCGGACGTCGCTTCATCGAGCAACACCAGCGCTACCAGGTATTTCCGTCGATCCCCGACAACAAGCGCATCGCTGACAAGCGGGTGCTCGGCGATGCGCTTCTCGATCGGCCTCGGAACGATGTTCTTCCCGCCGGCGGTTACAAGTATGTCCTTCTTCCGCCCTGTCACATAAAGAAACCCGTCCTCGTCAAACTCACCCAGATCGCCCGTCAGGAGCCAACCTTCGTTCAACGCGGCGCCCGTTGCTTCCGGATCGTCGAGGTATCCGGCGAAGAGATTGGGCCCCGCAACTGCAATTTCACCGTCGTCGCGCACCTCTATTTGAACCCCGTCAAACGGCCGTCCGACGCTCCCAAATCGGGCGGCGTCGGATCGATTGAAAGAGGCCACACCGCCTGACTCGCTGAGGCCGTAGACCTCCTGAACGAGCATTCCGATCGACGCAAAGAAAGCAAGTGTCTGAACGGACATAGGTGCTGCCCCCGACAGAAACACCTTCGACCGATCCAACCCCAGCGCGCGGGCAATACGTGACAGGACCAGCCGATCTGCACGCTGATACGATCGTTCAAGACGACCCGACGGTTCAGCTCCAGTCATTCGCAGCGCCACGAAGCGACTTGCGACGCGGCGCGCCCATCGCATCAGAAATCCACCAACGCCGCGAGCCGCATCAAGTCGCGGCTCAAGCTTCTCCTGGATTTTCTCGTAGACCCGAGGCACTCCCAGGAACAGTGATGGGCGCACCTCGAGTAGGTCACGTGGCAGCGCCTCTATCGAGCGTGCAAAGTAGACCGCGTATCCGAGGTATGCCGGACCCAGCACAGAAACGCCACGTTCAGCGATGTGGGCAAGCGGGAGATAAGACAGCACCCGCAGGTCATCCGGCCGGTACGAAATCATCTGCACTCCCGCCGTCGTACATGCCTCCAGCCCCGCGTGTGTTAGCACCACACCACGCGGCTCGCCTGTGGTCCCCGAGGTATAGACCAGCATCGCCGGCGCATCAGGGCGAATCGACGCCAGGCGTTCGTCGAATTCCGACGTCGAGATCGATGAGGCGTGCGAGACGAACTCGTTCCAGTCAATCGCGCTGCGGCGTTGCGATGAGCCTGCCTCGTCGTGATCACCAGGGGTGACCTGATCACCAGGGGCGACCTGATTACCATGGGCCATCCGAACCAAAATGCGTGGCGGGTCGGGATGGTCAATCAGCTTCTGCTGCTGTTCATCGCTATCAACAAACACAACATCCGCATTGGCGTGCCTTCGGATCCCCCCCATCTGCTCAGCCGAGCTGGCGGGATAGATTCCGACGCTAACGGCGCCGATCGACATGACGGCCATATCAACGATGACCCAGCGCGCCGCGTTCGCTCCGACGATCGCGACGCGATCACCCGGGGAAACACCCAACGCGATCAGGGCGCGCCCAACGGTCCTGACCAGTTCAGTGTATTCGGCCCACGAAGTCGTCTGCCATCCGTCCTCGCTTCGCTCGGCAAACGCAATCGCCTGTGGCTTTGTGCTGCCCCATTCCTGGAACCTGACTGGTATGGAACGCACGGAATGCTCAGTCACGATCGGTCCTCGGCGATCCCCCCATGGCATCCATTATCATCTTTCCATAGAGTCCCGAGCCAGCCAGATTCTGGCCGCCGTCAACGACCAGTCGTGTCCCCGTCACGTATCCAGCCAGGGGCGAGGCCAGAAAGACCGCGGCTGCCGCAATGTCATCAACCTCACCAAGTCGCCGAAGTGGCACAGCCGCAGCGATCTCCTGCTTGACAGTTCCGGGGGCAAGACGCTTCATCCCCTCGGTCCCGCGGATAGGACCCGGCACAATACTATTCGATCTGATACCGTACGGCCCCCACTCAAGAGCGAGGTTCTGCATCAGGTTGTCCACGCCCGCCTTGGCAGCACCAACGTGCGACTGGGCGTAGTACGGCGTGTATGACTGTCCGGCAGAAACGAAGATGATGTTTCCCCTCGTACGACGCAGCTGATCAAAGGCGGCGCGGGCCGCATAGAATGAGCCCAGCAGGTCGATGTCCACAACGGACTTGAAGCCATTGGGACTTAGTGCCTCGGCGGGTGCGAGAAAATTACCGGCTGCACCACAGACGAGGCATGCAACCGGACCAATCGCTTGCTCTGAAGCAGACAGGGCTGCGCTGAGTGCGTCGAAGTCCCTGACATCAGCAACACCGTAAGTAGCCGTAGCACCAAGCGCCTCCAGTTCAGCCACGGCTTTTTCAAGCTTGTCTTCGGTGCGCCCGCAAATTCCGACACGGGCCCCGAGCGTCGCAAACCCCTTTGCGATGCCGAGGTTGATGCCGCTCCCACCGCCTGTTACAAAAACGGCAACATCGCGAAAGAGGTCGTCCGGTAGTAGGTCGGTTAACGTTGTCATTATCCGAAGAACAACGAAATGAATTTCATAGCCAGGGGCACGGATCCGCTCACCTTGACCTTTCCCGTCATCATCAGCGCCATTGGGTTCGCTTCGCCCAGATTGAGCTTGAGGAAGTTCTCCAGACTGCTACGCACCGTGATCGTAGGATCCGCATGGGCTCCCTCAGCCACCTGCATCTCCTTGTCGCGAATCGTCAGGTAGCGCTGCCCTCCTCCATCTCCGGAAATATCAAACTGCACGACCGCATCAATCCCCTCAGCTTTCTCGGGATCGAACTTGCGCTCGTACATCGCCATCACGTCGTCCAGCGTGTCTATGGGCACGGGGTCCTCTTCAATATTGAATCAGTGCGTGTGCGTAAAGTACCCATGAAAATAGGATTCCGCTGCGCCATTAGAGCCTTTCCCGGCACGATTCGAGCTTTCACACGGGCAGCGATCCTTATGGAAATATGGGGTTTGGCCGACAACTACAGCGCTCACTAACCCCGTTGAGGAGATGAAGCAGCTTTTTGTCGCAGTCATGCTGACGGCGTTTGTTACGACGGCCGGCGCGCAGGACCTGCAGGAGACCCTGGAAAGCGTTGGCGCCGAGTACGGCTCGCAGTACGTGTTTCCGCTTACGAACTCGATCGGCGCCGACCTGAATGCCGGCCTGTTCCACACGGCGAAATCCGGAAAAGGCATTTTCGGTGTCAACGTCTACGTCGGCTTGAAGATCGCCGGCATGATCGTCGATCCGACAAAACAGCGGTTCTCCCTGAGCTTCCCTACCGAGGTTGACTTCGGATACACGTACGCCGGCTCAGATTACAACATTCGCGTGCCCGTCGAATTCTCGGTAAGCGAAGCGCCAACAATTTTCGGGGAGCGCGACGCCGCTGTGGCAACGGCCAGCGTGCAGATGGATACATCGATCGTCCACCAGGGCAACGTGATCCCGGTGAGCATTGACACCACGCTGACGCAGGAGTTGGTCGGCGGACTCGTCAACACGCCCATTGCGCCGCTTGTCATTCCGCATGCCAGTATCGGTAGTATCCTGGGCACCGACGTGTCGGTCCGCTGGCTGCCGAAGATTGACCACCCCAGCTACGGGAGCATCGAACTTCGAGGCTTCGGCGTACGGCACAACGTGAGCCAGTACCTGTCGGTTCTGCCGGTTGACGTTGCGTTGTCCGCCGCATGGCAGAAGCTCGACACCGAGTCACGCGCCGGTGGTGAGTTTGCAATTCGGATCAACACGCTGGCTTACGGTATCGTCGTCAGTCGCTCACTCGCGCTTGTCACTGTGTACGGCGGTATTCAGCGTGAACGCACAACGGTTGACTACTCGTACATGTTTGACGGTGACCTCGGCACTGTTGGCGACCCGGTCGAGGTAGCCTTCAGTCATCAATCGACGATTCGCGGTCGTGCATTGATGGGAGTGACGCTAAACCTTGGGCCACTCATCATCAACACCGACTACGCAATCGGCGACGAACGCATCGCATCTGCGGGAAT
>JAUIJQ010000109.1 GCA_030431165.1 Rhodothermia bacterium
TGCAGACTACTACACGCCGGTTGACGGCGGACTCATCCCGACGGGTGAAATGGCACCCGTCGCGGGTACACCGATGGACTTTCGCGAACTGACGGCGATTGGCGCGCGTCTGGACGAGGATTTTGAGCAACTCCGCTTTGGCCGCGGCTACGACCACAACTGGGTATTGCATCCGGAGCCACGGGAGCCACGGGAGACGCAGGAGACGCAGGAGACGCAGGAGCCACAGGAGCCACCGGAGGAGCTTCCTCACGGCGAAGTAATCGCGTCGCCAGGAATCGCACACGCCGCAACCCTTTTCGATCCGGGCTCGGGACGGATTATGTATGTGTTTACCGACCAGCCCGGAATCCAGTTCTACGGCGGCAACTTCTTTGACGGATCAGATGTGGGCGCATCCGGCCAGTCGCATCGGTTCCGCGAAGCGCTTGCACTCGAAACGCAGCACTACCCCGACTCGCCAAATCAACCGGGCTTTCCGTCAACCGCGCTGAGGCCGGGAGACACGTATCGCCAGATCTGCGAATACCGGTTCTCGACGCTGCGTCCGTAACAGGGCCTTCGACCGAAGAACCTACCACTGATCTTACTAACGATCTGACGGTCTAACGATCAAACGATTCCAACGATTCCAACGATCAAAACGAACCTCACGATCAAACGATTCTTCCGATGAACCATAAAGTTGCCACCTGGAGCGAACTCAAAGACCGTGCGCCAACCTACGCACTCGTTGCCAACGTAGACCTGGTCATCGTGCGCTACGACGACGACGTGTCTGTTCTCTACGGACGTTGCCTTCACCGCGGGGCGCTGCTATCCGACGGATTCATCGACGGGCACAACCTGATCTGCGGCGTGCACGACTGGGACTACCGCTACGATACGGGTGTGTCGGAGTACAACAACGAAGAGGTACTGCAGAAATTTTCGGCACGCATCGATACCGACGCTGACGCCGTCTTTGTAGACGAATCGGAAATCGCCGCCTGGCACGACAAAAATCCGCAGGCGTACGACCGCGATCGCTACCTCGGGTTGTACGACGATCTGCACGGCGGAGACGAAGAGCCGCACGCGAGTTACATCCGGGATCTTGCCCGCAACGGACTCAAGAACTACGGCCACCATGGGAAAGTCTCGGCGATGGGTGTGCCGCTGACCGAACTGCCGCGGTGGGACAAGATCAACATCCTGACGGCGCAGCTTCACACGCGTCCGCTGCCCGACGACGCGGATGTTTCTACCGAGCTTGTGATTGGTCCGGCGGCGAAGAAGCCGCTTGTGTTGGACATCCCGCTGTTTGTATCCGACATGAGCTTTGGCGCGCTGAGCGAAGAAGCAAAGATTGCGCTGGCCAAAGGGGCCGAGATGGCGGGCACAGGCATCTGCTCAGGCGAGGGCGGCATGTTGCCCGACGAGCAGGAGGCGAACAGCAAGTATTTCTACGAACTCGCGTCAGCAAAATTTGGTTGGAGCCTCGACAAGGTCCGGCGCGTGCAGGCGTTCCATTTCAAAGGAGGCCAGGGGGCCAAGACGGGCACCGGCGGGCACCTGCCAGGCTCCAAGGTGAACGGACGTATAGCTGAGGTGCGCGGGTTAAAAGAAGGGGAGGACGCGATCAGTCCGCCGACCTTTCCCGATCTCGTAACGCCCGACGATTTTCGGCAGGTTGCCAATGCAGTGCGCGAAGAAAGCGGCGGCATCCCGATCGGGTTCAAGCTGTCCGCCCAGCACATCGAGAACGACATCGCGTTTGCGCTGGATGTTGGTGTTGACTACATCATCCTGGACGGCCGCGGCGGGGCCACAGGCGCTGCGCCGGAAGTCTTCAAGAACAACATCTCGGTCCCGACAATCCCCGCGCTTGCCCGGGCGCGGCGTTACCTCGACGAGCGGGGAGCTGGTGACGTGACGCTGATCGTAACGGGCGGGCTGCGTACCGAGAGCGACTTCGTAAAAGCCATGGCGCTGGGTGCTGACGGTGTCGCGGTTGCCAACGCCGCGATCCAGGCGGTCGGATGTCTGGCCATGCGCGCCTGCCATACCAACAACTGTCCGGTTGGCGTGGCAACCCAGAAAGACAGCCTGCGCCGGCGTCTCAACATTCAGGCCTCCGCGAAGCAGCTCTGCAACTGGTTTGAGGCCAGCGTGCATCTGATGCAGGTCCTCGCTCGGGCGTGCGGACATACAAGCCTTTCGGGCTTTAACAGGGAAGACCTTACAACCTGGGACCGCGATATGGCCTATCTAAGCGGTGTACCGTACGGCGGGGTCGTGCCGCTGGCCTGAAATCAGGTCGAACCATACGCACGCTGGGCCGTTCATACGCGCTGACTCGACTGGGGGCGATGCACCGAGCGATACGCCGGACTATGCCGAAATATTCGGTATCTTTCGTTTCCAGTCTTGAGGCGTCAACGCCGGATGATCTTGCCAGCTTTACATCAAGTCAAAACAACCGCTTCCAGCGACTCAGAAGTGAGTGTGCCCGGAGAATACCTTGCGCTCGAGAAAGTTCGCGCCGGCGACGAGGGTTTCCTGTGGTTTGTTGGGGCGGCTGACGCCACGGTACAGCGGTTGATGTCGATGGGACTCATCCCGGGGGCGTTTGTCAAAGTTGTGCGTGTTGCGCCGCTTGGTGATCCGATCATGCTTGAGATCTGCGGGTACCAGGTCTGCGTGCGCCGCCGCGAAGCCGCGGCCCTTGCCATCCGCCGAAGCGGGGCAACCACACCCACCGGGACCGAGTAGCTGATCGATGCCAGTACTGGACCTGTTGTCGTCCCGGACCAGCACGCACACCCGGAGTGCCCGCATTGCGCTGGTCGGTAATCCGAACACGGGCAAGTCGGCGCTCTTCAACCGGCTGACGGGGTCGCGCCAACGTGTCGGCAACTACCCAGGCCTGACCATCGAGCGCAAGAGCGGTCGCATGCGTCTGCGCGGCCGCGACATCGATGTGCTTGACCTTCCCGGGCTCTACAGCCTCGCCGCCCTTTCACCCGACGAGCAGATTGTGCTCGATGTGTTGTCAGGCGAAGCGAAAGGTGAGCCGCGCCCCGATTTGATTGTCTGCGTGGTAGACGCGAGCAACCTGACCCGCAACCTCTTCCTTGTGTCGCAGGTGGCCGAGGTGGGTGTGCCGATGGTTCTCGTGCTCAACATGTGGGACGCCGCCGAAGCCACGCACACCACGGTTGACTATAAAACGTTGTCCGCGCGTCTCGGCGTGCCGGTGATACCAACCGTTGCGTCAAAAGGCCGGGGCCTCGACGAGCTGAAGCGCGCAATTGCTCAGGCGCTTGACGAGACACCACGCATGGAAAGCGTGAGCTGGCCGCAGCCCGTTGAGGATGCGGTTGCCTGCCTGCGTCGCGGACTCGGCGACATCGACGATCGCGAGTTCAGCGATGTTGCGTTGCGCCGGATGTTGTTCGACGTTGAGGGCTCGGTGATCCGCGATAGCGTTTCCCACGACGAGCGATCCCGCGAGCGCATCGACAAAGCCCGCGGACATATCCAGGAGGGTGGCTGGGACCCGACGCAGGTGGAGTCGCTTGTTCGGTACGGCTGGCTCGAAACGCTGCTGCGCGACATACAGGAGACGCCCAGCAAGCCGCGTCGGTCGTTTGGCGAGTCGGTGGATGATCTGCTTACGCACCGCGTTGCGGGTGTGATCATCTTTGCGGCAATCATGTACGTCGTCTTCCAGTCGATCTACACGTTTGCGGCGCCATTTATGGACTACATCGACGCCGGATTTTCGTGGCTCGGCAGTGTTGTAGGCAGCGCGTTGGCGGGGACGCCGATGCTGCAGAGCCTCGTTGTAAACGGCGTTATCGCCGGGGTTGGCGGGGTACTGGTATTCCTGCCGCAGATTGTCATCCTGTTTCTCTTTATCACGCTACTCGAGGACGCCGGCTATATGCCGCGCGCAGCCTTCCTGATGGACAGGCTCCTCGGATGGTGCGGACTCTCGGGCAAGAGCTTTGTCCCGATGTTGTCCAGCTACGCCTGTGCCGTGCCGGGTGTTATGGCGGCGCGCACGATCCAGGATCCGAAGGCGCGGCTGACAACGATTCTCGTTTGTCCGCTGATGAGTTGTTCTGCCCGGTTGCCGGTCTACGTGCTGCTCATTGGTGCGTTTATCGAGCCCGCCACGGGACCGGTTGTCGCCGGACTCGTCCTGTTTGCCATGCACTTTGTAGGTCTTGCAATCGCGGTTCCTGTCGCGTTTGTGTTCAACCGCATCGTGCTCAAAGGCAAACGAACGCCGTTTGTGCTTGAGATGCCGCCGTACCGCGTGCCGCAGATGCGGGACATGGCGTACCGCGTCTGGAGTCGGGGCAGGGAGTTTGTGATTAACGCGGGTACGGTCATCTTCGCGATGTCCATTGTCATCTGGGCGCTCTCGTATTTCCCGCGCAGTGCCGAGGTGGCCGAGTCGGTGCGGCAGGCTGAGGTGACAACGCTGGCGGCAACGGAGGGCATCTCCGAGGAATCCGCCGCATTGCTTATCGATGACGATCCGTCGCGCGCGGCGGTGCTCGAGTCGAAGACGGAGGCGGCGTATCTCGAGACCAGCTACCTCGGTCGGGCGGGCCAGGCGATACAACCGGTGTTTGCACCGGCCGGTTTTGACTGGAAGATCACGGTAGGCGTCATCGCAAGTTTCCCGGCACGCGAGGTGATCATCTCGACGCTTGGCATCCTGTACAACCTGGGGGCTGACGTTACCGAAGAGGATTCGAATCTCGTCACTGCTATGCAGCGGGCGACGCTTTCCGACGGCACGCCCGTGTTTTCGCCGCTTGTGGCCATAGCGCTGATGGTGTTCTTCGCATTGTGCTCCCAGTGTATGGCGACGCTTGCGACCATCGCCCGGGAATCAAACTGGCAATGGGCCGCGTTTACATTTGTGTACATGACGGCGCTCGCCTGGCTTGGCGCCGTTGCTGTGTACCAGGTCGGATCGCTGATCGTGTAGCTCGACGTGACGTCACTTCTTGAAATAGCGGCAGTTGGCGCATTCATTCTCGGGGCACTCTCGTACCTCGGGTTGAAAGCATACCGGCGGATGACGGCGCGGACCACGGCGTGTGGCGGCTGCGGCGGTGCATGCGGCGGCACGGAGCCGACAGTCGCGGCATCGGCCGAAGGAGCGGGATCCGGCAAACAGGTCCAGACGACGATCAACCTGCTGACGCCCATCACAGCAGAGGATCGCGGACTGTAGATCCGCCGACGTCGGGACGGCACTCGACAACCCGATCCGAAAGTTCGTCATTTCCCGTATTCAAGCCCCCTCAACGGACTTTGCACGTGTCGTTTCGTATCTTGGAAGGCTATAGGTACGCCCAACGAGATCCCCGATAACGACGCAGTTATCGGCCCTCCTGACGCCAATCATGGGTCTTTTCGACGAGAACAAGGTCACTTCTCTTCCGGATATGGAACGCGACATCCTCGCGTTCTGGAAGACGCATCGCGTGTTTGAGGCGAGCATGGATCGCCCCGCTGATGCGCCGACGTACACCTTCTACGAAGGTCCGCCAACGGCCAACGGACGCCCCGGCATCCACCACGTGATGGCGCGAACGATCAAAGATGCGTTCTGTCGTTTCCACACGATGAAGGGCTGCCGTGTTGAGCGAAAAGCCGGATGGGACACGCACGGCCTGCCCGTTGAAATTGAGGTTGAAAAAGAACTTGGCCTCGAAGGGCGCCACCAGGTGTACGACTACGGCATCGAGCGGTACAACGCCGCGTGTCGCGAGAGCGTTCTGCGATACAAAGACCTCTGGGACGACCTGACGATTCGCATGGGCTACTGGGTTGACCTCAGTGATCCGTATATCACCTTCAAGAACGAATACATCGAGTCGGTCTGGTGGCTGCTCAAGACCATCTATGACAAAGACCTGCTCTACAAGGGCTACAAGATCCAGTGGTACAGCCCCGGCTCGGGTACGGTGTTGTCCTCTCACGAGGTAAGCCTCGGGTACAAAGAGGTGCAGGACCCCAGCGTCTACGTGCGGTTTCCCGTCGTGGGCCAGGAAGGCGTAGCGTTCCTCGCGTGGACGACAACACCCTGGACGTTGATCTCAAACACGGCCCTCGCCGTTGGTCCCGGTGTCGACTACGTTCGGATCGCGATCAATTCAGAGGAGGGAGGTGTAGCTGAGCGCCTCGTACTGGCTGAGGCGCGGCTGTCGGTTATCAAGGAAGACTACGAGATCGAGGAGCGATTCAAGGGCACCGATCTGGTTGGTCTGCGGTACACGCCGCCCTACGACTACTTCGCAAAGGACGAGGGCGCCGACAAAGCCTGGCGTGTTGTGCCGGCATCTTACGTCACGACGGAAGACGGGACCGGTGTGGTCCACACGGCGCCGGCGTTTGGTGCGGATGACTACAACACCGCAATGGCTGAAGAGCTTCCGGTGTTTAATCCGGTTGACCGCGAGGGGCACTTCACCGACAAAGCCACGCTTGTCGCTGGCACGTGGTTCAAAGACGCGGACAAGGTCATTGCGCGTGAGCTGCGCGACCGCGGGCTGATGTACCGACACGAGACGTACCTGCACAACTATCCGCATGACTGGCGCAAAGGCACGCCGCTCATGAGTTATCCGGTGGAGAGCTGGTTTATTCGCACAACCAGCATCCGCGACCGGCTTGTTGAGCTCAACGAGACGATCAACTGGCAGCCGCAGGGGATCGGCGAGGGCCGCTTTGGTGAGTGGCTCCGAAACAACGTTGACTGGGCACTGAGCCGCCGACGTTTCTGGGGCACCCCGTTGCCGATTTGGGAGTCGGATGCGCCTGGCTCCGAGTATCGCGAGATCATCGGGTCAATTGAGGAGCTCAAGCAGAAATGCGGCGACCAGATCGACGACGACACGCTGGACCTGCACCGACCGTACGTCGATAACCTGACGTGGCCCGCCCCGGACGGTGGCACGATGCGGCGCGTGGAAGACCTGATCGACGTCTGGTTTGATTCAGGCGCGATGCCGTTTGCGCAGTGGCACTATCCGTTTGAGAACAAAGAACGGTTTGAACGCAGCTTCCCGGCTGACTTCATCGCTGAAGGGGTGGACCAGACCCGCGGTTGGTTCTACACGTTGCACGCGATTGCGGCGCTAGTCATGGACGACGTGGCGTACCGCAATGTGGTTGTCAACGGCCTGGTGCTTGACGCCAAAGGCGAGAAGATGTCGAAGTCCAAGGGCAACGCCGTTGACCCGTTTGAGACGATTGGCGTACACGGGGCTGACGTGGTGCGCTGGTACATGATGAGCAACGCGCCGCCGTGGGAGAACATCCGTTTTGCTGAGCAGGGTCTGGTTGAGACGTACCGCAAGTTTTTCTCGACGGTATTCAACCTGTATGGCTTCTTTGCGACGTATGCGAACATCGACGGCTTTGAGCCGAACAATCCGACCCATGTCCCGGTGGCTGATCGGCCCGAGCTGGATCGCTGGATACTGAGCCGGCTCAACACAACAATCGGGGAGGTGGCATCCGCTCTCGACGAGTATCATCCGACCAAAGCGGCCCGCGCCGTGGAGCGGTTTGTGGATGAGATGTCGAACTGGTATGTGCGGCGATCGCGCCGACGTTTCTGGAAGGAGTCGGATGCCGATCACGAAAAATCTACCGCTTACCAGACCGTGTACGAGTGTCTGATAGCCGTTGCCGGATTGATGGCGCCGATCGCGCCATTTACGGCAGAGTGGCTTTTCCGGAATCTGAACGGAGCAGATGAAGCCAGTGACCTCTCGGTGCATACCGCTGCGTTCCCCGAGGTTGACCGGGCGGCGGTCGACGAGGGGCTCGAGCGGCGTATGGGGCTGGCGCGCACAATCTCTTCGTCGATTCTGGCGATCAGGAACGAGAGCAGCATCAACGTGAGGCAGCCGCTGCCGCGCATGTTGGTGGTGACGGGACACGGCGTCGACGAATCCGACGTTGAAGCCGTCAGGGACCTGATACTTGATGAGGTCAACGTTAAGGCCATCAACTACATCGACACCTCGTCGGGTGTTGTGTCGCGATCGGCCAAAGCGAACTACAAAGCGCTGGGTAAGCGGCTCGGTAAGCGCATGAAGGCCGCTGCTGCCGGCATTGCGCAGCTCGATGACGACTCGATTGCCCGGTATCTCGACAAGGGCGAGCTCACGCTGGCGTTGGACGACGGGGACCTCACCCTCGTAGCCGGCGACATCGAAGTTGTCAGCGAAGGCGTGGACGGATGGCTTGTTCAGCAGGCTGACGGCGTCACCGTGGCTCTTGACACGACGATCGATGAGTCGCTGCTGCAGGAGGGCCTCGCACGTGAGGTGGTAAATCGCGTGCAAAACCTCAGAAAACAGGCTCAGTTCGATGTAACGGACCGCATACTGGTCCGATTTGAGGCCACGGGCCCGTTGCGCTCGGCGGTTCAACGCTTCGAGGAGTGGA
>JAUIJQ010000110.1 GCA_030431165.1 Rhodothermia bacterium
ACGTGCCGGCGACACTAGTCACCAGGAATGCCGCCGCGATGATGCCCAGCACAATTGCGGCCGTACCACTGATCTGGTTCGTGAAGTACAGTACCGCGATCAGTATCGCGATGACCACGCGCAGTACGCGGTCGAGCGTTCCCATATTCTTTTTCATAGTGTAAGTACCTGCTTCTCTTTCTAATTCCCTTGGTCCTGTGCTCCGGCCTGACACCTCGGTGCGATTCCACGCTCGAGGCTTCGGGCGGATTGCAATTGCTCAGCCGTGTTCTCCGGTCAACGTGACAGTACCGTCAGCGTTCACATCATAAGTGACACCGTGCCATGGTACGTTACGCAAGACATCATTGCGATTCAGCAACCCGGATGACTCTGCGTCCAGTGCAGCGTATCCCGGCCGGACACCAAACAGGTCCAATACAACCAACTCAAAAAAGCCGCCGACGCACACAGTTGCCCAGTCGTTGATGTACGGCCACTCCGTTGGCCCTTTACGCGCCCCTCCTTCTACCGGCTGCCCATACGTCTCTACAAAATGTGCCTGCGAATACGGCCCCTGGCTTGCCGAGCTGGCAACACCTGGAATCCACTTCTTCAGCAGGTCGCGACGCCCAACCTTGAACAGCGCTCGCATGGCAAATGAGACCCAGCCCGGCCACGAGCCATTCCATTGATGGTCCAATCGGTACGAAAACGACACGTCTTCATCGCGAGGAGAAAGCGCCGCCGCCCACGAATCGTGAAGCAGCTCAGTTTCAAAGAATGTCACCATTTCGTCGATCTGCTCACCGGGCAGCTCATCCGCCATGAAGTTTATCGTATGGATAAAATCCCAGATGTGTCGACAGGGGACAAGCTCTCCGTCGGGCTGGCGGCAACACCAGTAGCCTTCGCCCTGCACATAGAGCTCCTGGATGCACGGTACGAGCCTGCCCGCGTCAGCCAGGCATTTCGCTGCACGCTCCGGTTTCTCTTCGTGCACATAGAGATCCGCCAATTCCCACAGGATCCAAACGTTTGCCGCGTTGACGGCGGCAACTTCGTGCGTGTAGCTCCCCACGGCCTCCAACAGGCTGTTGCGGTCACCGTAGTCGGCCAACCCGTGACCACCGTCGAGCTCCTTGTAGTGCGCCGACATCGCATCGAGGTGCTGCCAAACGGACCGGCCACCGTGTCGCGTTTCCAACCACGCCGCGTCACCCGTCACACGCACATACGTTGTGATCAACCGTACCATGGCGTAGTCATTACACGAGTACCAATTTCCGGCGTTGGAGCCGCTGACATACTCGGTGCCAAAGTGTGCGTAGATGTCGCGTTCGAGCCACAATTCGAGCTGCTTCTTCACGCATGCGGGATCCAGCATCACGAGCAAAAACGCGCTGAACGACCAGTCATTGATGAAGCTCGTGGTAACCCAGTAGCGCGGCATCAGCGTTGTGTACGTTCGTCCATACGCTGAGCGAGGGTGAATGCGCTTGTGATAAACGACGCCGATCATCGCGTTGTGATATATCCTTCGCAATGCGGGGTCTTCGCAGTCAAGAGTCGGGAGGTGGCCGCTGTATCGATCGTTGGCTGGTGTAAACACAGCGTCGATCTCTTTCTGCCAATTGCTCGCAGCGGCGTCGACTTCGGCCGTCGGGTTGATGCGCCAACGGTTGTAGGCAGCCTCCACATCGGTCTCGGTCTCGCCGACAAAGATACCGTACGTCAATACCACGTCGCCCTTTGCGGGGATCGTCACCTCGTACTCGAGCCAGCTCCGGTCAATACGATCAGGGGCGGGAAGCGAAGCCTGAAGCGAATGTGCTCCACTTGTTCGTGACCTGTACAGCAATCCGGATCCATCTTCGAGGACGGTCCTGACGTTGCTGACCAGTGTCTCCGGAGGAGGCGTTCCCTCCCAGGGTGTCACCGAAATTGCCGGCCCCTCTTTCGGCGAATAGGGTGTGTGCCAGCCATCGGTCGACTGAATGACCCCGGCGCCTGTACGAACTCGGATGCGGGCTACTCTCGATTCGTCCGCCGGATTCATGATCGTCGCGACGATCGTTGCGGATTGTGCGCCAACGCCCATGACGGTGCGCGTGGAAACAGCAAATCCGTCAATTTCGGCAGCGCGGTCTACCCTGTCAGGCTGCCACTCGTATGTGACGACATTGCCTCCGGTGTGTGCACCTGTGCCGTTTATCTCCAGCAGCCCGATCAGCGTGTCACCCTGTGAGAACGGAGGAAACGTCAGATGCTGGATGCCCATCACATCCGTAGCGACCTGTAGTGACCCGAGGAAATTCGTTAGACCGGGCGGATTAAACTTGTCGCCCGTGCGTGCAGTCATGGGCGCACTGGCGAGGTCACTGAGAACGGGCATGAAGTGAGCTCAGACGATGGATTACTTGTTGAATGGACGTGCGACTCAGCGTGTGACTGGCACTATCTCGGGCGCCCGCAATATTAACGAACGGGAAAGTCTTAGCCGCGCCCTTTTGCAGGGCTCAATGGTCCAACGCACGCATAAATTGCGGTAGTTGTGGTGTGGGCGTAGGTTATTCGGCTCGGCATCACGTATCCCGGGGATTCGTCGCATCATCCTTTTACACATCACCTCCTCCTTTGACAGCATGACAACCGGTGGCCCGGAGCTACAGGATGTGACGGTATTACTGGAGCGCTGGAGAAACGGCGACGCCGACGCTATCGAGCGTCTGATGCCCCTTGTATACGAAGAGCTGCGAAAGCTGGCGCACGCTCGGCGCTGGGGAGAGCGGAACAACCACACCCTCAAGACGACGGATCTCGTTCATGAGGCGTTTCTGAACATGGTTGACCACAAGGCTCGCCCATGGAGCAGTCGCACTCATTTTTTCGCGGCCGCGGCCCGTGTGATGCGGCACGTTCTCATTGACTATGCACGTGCACGCGGCAGGCAGAAACGGGGCGGCAACCAACGACGTGTGACGCTCGACGAGGGGCTCATATCGACAGACCTTGACATCGCCGAGCTCTTCGCAATCGACGAAGCATTGACACGTCTTGAGCAATTTGACGAGCGGGCGTGCCGCATCGTAGAGGCGCGATACTTCGTCGGTCTCACTATCGACGAAACGGCCGACGTCCTTGGTATTTCACCGGCGACTGTCAAGCGGGACTGGGTTAGTGCCAAGTCATGGCTGCGACGCGAGATCGGGGAATTCGAATAACCGGCGAGTCATCAAAAGTATGAGCCCGCTGCATCCTCTTTGACGCGATAGGGCAAAGAGGATGTACTACAAATCGGATACACCGATGGACGCCGCGCGCTGGAAACACATCAAAGACCTTTTTGATCGAGCCGTCGAGCTGAGACCCGAGGCACGTAGCCGGTACCTTCAGACCGCCTGCGAGTCTGATGAGGTGCGCGATGAAGTTGAGTCGCTGCTGGCCTCGCACGATACCGATCCGGAGTTCCTGGAGGATAACCGTTCGGGCGACGCACTCCTGGCAGTTCGGCAGCGCGGCATGCAGCGAGCGGATGGAGAATCCGTCGGACGTTACCGGCTACTTCGGGAGATCGGCCGGGGTGGCATGGGAACCGTCTACCTGGCAGAGCGAGCCGACGGCGCTTACGACCAACACGTCGCTGTCAAACTTGTATCCGACGCGCGACTGCAGGAGTCTGTGGCCATGCGCCTGCGCCAGGAGCGACGGATTCTCGCGAAGCTGCAACACCCGATGATCGCCCGCCTGCTCGACGGCGGCGTAACGGCCAACGGATTGCCGTACATCGTGATGGAGTATGTCGAGGGTATTCCGCTCATTGAGTACTGCCGAGAGAACGCGCTCACCATTCCCGCACGCCTGAAGCTGTTCGAAGATGTGTGCTCGGCGGTACACTACGCACACCAGAATCTGGTTGTGCATCGCGATCTCAAGCCCTCAAACATCCTCGTTTCGCCCACAGGTCAGGTAAAGCTCCTCGATTTTGGTATCGCCAAGTTGCAGGACGAGGTAGAGGCGGGAGGTGAACACCTTACACGCACGGGTCACAACGCGATGACACCGGCGTACGCAAGTCCCGAGCAGATCTGCGGCAATAGCGTCTCGACAGCATCGGATGTCTATTCCCTCGGCGTAATCCTTTACGAGATGCTTTCGGGCAAGACGCCATACTCGCTGAGCGGCATGTCGCCGTCTGAGATGGAACGCACCATCTGCGATGTGGACCCGGCAAGGCCTTCTGAACGCGTCGAAACTGATCGGGACAGGCGAGCGCTCCAGGGGGATCTCGACACGATCACGATGATGGCACTTCGCAAGGAGCCGTCACATCGCTACGAATCAGTTGCAGAGCTTGCTGCGGATGTTCGTCGCCACGTTGACCATTTGCCGGTTCTTGCGCGGCCCGCAACGATCAGATACCGTGCAACGCGCTTCGTCCGCCGGAATCGGGTTGGTGCGGTTGCCGGTGTAATCGTCGCCCTCGCCTTAATAGGCGGTACGATCTCGACCGCGAGGCAGGCCCGAATCGCAGCGGGTGAACGTGACAGGGCCGAGGAGCGGTCAGAGCAGATTCATGCGCTCGCGAGCACCATGCTGGGCGACCTGCACCAGACGATCCGTGACCTTCCCGGTACAACACCGGCCCGCCGGATGCTTGTCGCGCAGGCAACGAAGTACCTGGACATTCTTGCATCCGAAGCAACAACCGACTCATTGCAGGGCGACCTCGCGGAGTCATACACCCAACTCGGCGAAATTCAGGGTGACCCCCACTTCCCGAACCTCGGCGACATCTCGCAGGCATCAGAAAGCTATAAGTCGGCTCTGGCCATCCGCGAGCGGACGTGGCTGCAGGACACCACCGATGCGCAGTCAACGCACGAATATGCGCGGGCCCTTGGCCGGCTTGCCGTCGTGAATTCATGGGCCGGCGACAACGAACAGGCGATCGTACAGAGTCAGCGTGCGCTCGCGCTGCTTGATCAGCTCCCGGCTGACGACACGGTACGACGCGACATCATGCGCATCCAGAGCGAACTCGGATGGTGGTTTGTCTGGGCCGGGCAGAATGAGTATGCCCTTCGCGAACTCAAAGCCGCACGAATCCTGGGCGACGAGCTCGTGGCGTCAGGGCCGCGCGACGTCGACTTCATGATAGACTACTGGCGCATCCTCGCTTACACATCCGACGCACTCCAGTTTGGCGGTAACGCCGAAGAGGCGCTCGGGCACCTGATCGGTCGCGGCCGCGATCTAACAGACAGCCTGTCCGCCGTATTCCCACTCAACCCGCGCGTCCAGGGCATTCTTCAGACGAACCACTCAAAGATCGCCAGGCTCTTTGCCATCGAGGGTCGGCATCGTGAGGCTCTCTCGGCGTACGAGATCCTCCTCGACAAGAGCCGTCAGGCTGCGCGAGCTGACACGGCTGATGTGCGCCTGCTGCTTGCAGTCGGCAATATCCACCACGCCATGGGCGACGTGCATGAGGCAATGGGTCAAGCAGACAGGGCGGTTGCTCAGTATCGTTCGGCGCTCGGGATTCGGCGGCGCGCGTTTCGACGAGACACGACTAACGGCGAAATCGGTTACGTCGTTGCAAGCTCACTGCGCGAACTTTGTAGGCTGCTGCGCCTTGATGGCGACTTGCGGGAAGCACTGACGGCGTGCACGGAGTCTGCCCAAACGCAGCACGCCGTGGTAAGGGCGGATCCGCAGAATCTCGTGGGCCACGAGGCGCTCAAGAACAGCTACCTCGAAACCGCGCGGGTTGAGCTTGCCTTCGCGAACCGCGCGAGCGGCGACAAGGTGCGGCACCTCCAGGCCTCCGTCGTGTGGTTTGATCGCGCCGTTGCGCTCCTCGATTCATTGCGGGAACGCAAGTTGCCCGCATCCTGGACAAACGACTACGAATCGATCATCGAGGAGCGGGCAACCGTGGCATCGCAACTTAAGCCGTAGCGACGGGCCGTTGCGGGCTGCGTTTGATTCTAGCGCAGCACCGTCATAGAGCGGTGAGAGATCGTTCCACCAACCTCGAGTCGGGCGAAGTACAATCCGCTTGCAACGCCTGTGGCGCTCCACGACGTTTCCCACTCACCCGCAGCGACCGGCGCGTCAATGAGGGTCGTAATATGTCGGCCAAGCGCGTCATACACCGCGACGCGCACGTGACTCGCCTCGCCGACGCGATACGGTATCGTCGTTCCATCAGAAAATGGGTTCGGATAGTTCGGCAATAGCGCTCCTGACTTGCTATCCGGCACGACGACATCGTCCACAGCCACCGTCCCTGACGAGCGCCACAATGCAATGCCGCCCGACGGAGTCCCGTCCAGGAAATCCTGCCCATCAACGACGGTGAAATCGCCTCCAACGTAGAGTCCAACATCCGGATCAAAAACGAGCGCGTAGCCGCCGGAGTTGAGCCCATCGCCAAGCGCTGACCATGCCGTCCCGTCAAATCCGGCGATGTAGTTCAGCTCGGATGCGCCGGTGCCGTCAGACGTAAACTCACCGGTTGCGTAGAGCGTCCCATCGTTACCAAGAGCAAGTGCCGTCACCTCATCACTCAAGCCGGCACCGACCTGCGACCACGCGGATCCGTCCCATTTTGCCACAAACTTGGCAGGCACACCTGAATTGGGATCGATCGGGTTTACAAAATCTGTGGTCTCAAACTCGCCGCCCGCATACAACGTCCCGTCATCCGCCTTTACAATCGCCTGTACGGCGTCGCGGAACCCCAATCCGAAAGAAGTCCAGGCCGAGCCGTCCCACATCGCGATGCCGCGGGCAGGCATGCCATCGACCTCGTCAAACGTACCACCGATATAGACGTTGTCGGCATCGTCCACATAGATCACGCGCACGCTGCCGTCAGCGTCGCCTCCTGCAATCGACCACTCGGTGCCGTCCCACATCACGAAGTTCGCAAATCCAGTTGGCGATGAAACCGGCACTCCGTTGAGCGTCTGGAAGGCAGTGCCACCGGCGTAGAGATTGCCCTGACTGTCGACCGCGATTTCCATCGGCGGCGACGATGCGAGTGTGCCCAACTGCCCTACTTCAACCCACTCCGAACCGCTCCACATCGCGACGTTGAACTGCGAAAAATCAGGGCGAAAAAAGCGGCCTGACGCGTAGATCGTCCCGTCGGGAGCTACATCGATCTCGTCAATCGGCTGGGCAAACATGTCACCCAGGGCGTTCCACCGTAGACCATCAAAGTGAGCCGTCCCGGCAACACCAACCCCGCCGGCGGCACTGAACGTGCCTGATGCGTACACGTCGCCATTTGGACCAAGCGACAAAGAACTGACGACGCCGCCAACACCCGGCAGGTATGTCAGTCCAGCTCCAAGCGCCGCCCATTCGACGCCGGTATACAGGGCGACATTACCGACGCCGGCAAGGTCGCCAACCTCGGCGAACAATCCGCCGAAATACCAACCTTCGCCGGTTTCGACAAACGAAAGCACCTGGGTATCGGTCGACTCGACGCCAACACCGCCGCCGACCTCAGTCCACGACGTTCCGTCCCACATCGCGGCATTGTGCGCGGCTGTTTCAACAACCGTCCCGAAGTCGCCGACAACATACAGGTTGCCGTCAGTACCCATCTCAACGTCAAACACTTCTGCGCCGCCACCCGACTTTACAAATCCGACGTTTGGTTCGGTCCCAAACGCGCTCCAGCCGGCGCCGCCGTTACTGCTGTGGATCATGCGGTTAACCAGAACGGATGGGCCGTTCTCAAAGTCAGGTCGCATGTGACTGAAGTCGCCGCCGACATAAATGCGCGGCCCATCAACGACGATGTCGATAACCGGACCGGCAACGTGCATCAGCGTTGACCAGGTTGTACCGTTCCACGCGACGATGCGCTCGAAGAACTCACCGTTGCCGTTGGTTTCGCCAAACTTCCCGCCCGCGTACACGGTGTTGTCTGCTCCTATCGCGATCGTCTGTACGCCACCACTTCCGAAGCCGGGCGAGCAGCAGGTCAGCCCTGCACCCATCGCCGACCATGCGGTCCCATCAAACATGGCAATATTGTTGACGGCGACGCCGTCGATCGATGTCATGAGTCCGCCGGCATAGAGTGTGCCGTCCTCTCCAAACTCAAGCGCGCTTATCCACTCGTTCGAGCCCGACAGATCAGTCGTCGGCATGTAATTGTCGAGGCCGGTCCCGACCGCAGACCAGGAGGCGCCGTCCCACATCGCCAGTGCTTTGGCAGCGGTGCCACGGATCGTCTCGAACTGCCCGCCGACCCATAGTCGTCCCTGGTCATCGATCGCCATGTCGAGGATCAGCCCGTCGATTTCACCGGAGCCGAGGGTGTGCCAGCGCCGACCGTCCCACATAGCGACGGTGCCGGATTCCAGGCTCCCCGTAGTCAGGAA
>JAUIJQ010000111.1 GCA_030431165.1 Rhodothermia bacterium
GAGGAGAACACCTTGTCGCGACCGGTCAGATCGAGGTAATTCACGTAGGCGTGTAGCCAGATCGGATGGTATACCGACGCGTCTTCGATCTCCCAGCTTCGTATTGTGTCGCTTGCCAGGATCTCGGCCATCTTGCGCCAGGTCGCCGCACGCGGGTGATCCGGGAACGCAATCGAGGCGGCCATCAGGCTCTCGGCGCGAAGCATCGCGCGATTCATTGCACCCCACTCGGGAAACTTGAATACGATATCAGCACTGGACGCCACTGCGTCACGAATGGCATCGATGTCGGCTTCGCGGTACACACCCGAATCACGTGTGCGCGTAAACGCTTCGACATAAACAGGCAGCGCACGGAACCAGTTTACCGCTGGGATGCCGTCATTATATTCGACGCGTGTACGGAACGACTCCGGGAAATAGCGCCGGTACTCGTTCATCGAGACGAGCAGGTCGCGCGTTGTTTCGGCATACTTCCGTTCGCCCGTGCGCTCGTACAGGTACGACGACACATCTGCAATATTTACCAGGAAGGTTGGCGGCTGGTAGCCGATAAGTTCGGAGACGATATTTCCGCCCATGAGCTCCGAGAATCGCTCGCGCCAGCGCTCCACCTGGTCGTCGAGTGTCGCGAGTGCATCGTCGAGGCTTTCCTCGAGATAGCGATCAACCTGCGCATCGTCCAACTGGCGTGCTGACGCTGTCTGCGCCAAACAAACTGCGACGGTCAAGCTGAACAGAATAGCAGCTACGGAAAAGGGATGTCGGTAGTGAAGGAGCGGCATAGGAAGACGTCGGATAAACATGAGTGTCCGTTTGTCGGACGTGCGAGTGGGCGGTTAATCGGTCGGTAGGGCAGGGTTGCGTGGCAGGTGAACACCGGAAGGCATCTGGTCAGACACGTACCCAGCAGTCCTCGGCATCGGACTTGAAGCACGCCTCGAGGACCTTCTGGACCTCGGCTCCGCGTTCGAAGTCAGGCTCGGCCGTTGCACCTGTGCGGATGCCCTTTACAAATCGCCGGTACAGGTCGGGTACTGCACGCACTTTTGCGGTTTTCCACTCTGCGGTCTGTGTTGATCGACCCGTGCAGTATTCGATCCGGTTGTAGTCGTCATCCAGTGAAATCCGCAAAGCGCCGCGGTCACCGTGAATCGACAAGTTCAACGAGTTGGCGTGGCCTGTAGCCCAGCGCGTGGCTGTAATGCTTCCGAGTGCGCCATTGGCAAACTCGGTCTGAATGACCGCCGTGTCGTTTGCATCAAGCTTGTATTCGCCGATCCGATTTCCCGGGGCTTTCCGGAAAGCCTTCAGTCGGCAGTTCACGGCCTTTACGGGCCCGACAGGGAAAGTCGCAAAGTCCACGATATGCACGCCGATGTCGCCCAGGACGCCGCGACTGCCGTGCTGCGACGACAAGCGCCACAGCCACTGCGCTTCCGTCCGCCAGTCACCCCAGGCTTTGCTGACGAGCCAGGATTGCAGGTAGGACGCTTCGACATGTCTGATGTCTCCAAGTGCGCCAGACTCGATCATCTTCCGGGCGCGGTACAACGCGCCTGATCGACGGTACGAGAAATTCACCATGTGGACGATCCCCTCGCGCTTGGCGCTTCGTGCCATACGCGCGGCGTCTTTGTAGTTCACTGCGAGAGGTTTTTCGCAGAGGACGTGTTTGCCCTCATGGATGGCTTGCAGCGCGAGTCCGGCGTGCGACGAGTCGGGCGTGACAATGCAGACCGCATCGAGGTCGCGGTGCCCGATCAGTTCATCCGCGTCGGTAGTTGCAAGCGGAATGTCGTACGCCGCAGCAAATTGGCTGACGCGATCTTCGAGTACGTCGCACGCTCCGACGACTCTCGCGCCGCGCATACTGGTAAAGGCCTGGGCGTGGTTGTGTGCCATGCCGCCCGTGCCGATGATGCCGATTCGAACCTGCTTTGATGACATACTGCGTCGCCTGCGTTCGTTACTTGAATCCCTCGTCGCCGGGCCTATGCAACGTAGCTCCGCGCACCTCGATCGGTTCAGGCGCTTGCTCCGGCGGGACGTTGGGTGCTTCGTCGATCCACCGAGGGGTCGTTGGGGCGGCCCAATGGACCGCGTTACTCAATACGCGTCGGACCTCCGGCTGGTAGTACACCGGATAGGTCTCGTGCCCCGGCCTGAAGTAGAAGATCTTCCCGTTGCCGCGCGTCCACGTTCCACCCGACCGGAACACTTCTCCGCCCTCAAACCAACTGATGAAGATCTGCTCTTCGGGTACGGGGATGCCGAACGGTTCGCCGTACATCTCCGCGTTTGGGATTTCGAAGTAGCGATCGATCCCCTGTGTAATCGGGTGTGACGGGTTGCAGACCCAGAGTCGTTCTTTCTCGCCGGCTTCCCGCCAGCAGAGGCTGCACGACGTACCCATGAGTCGCTTGAAGATCTTCGAGTAGTGCCCGGAGTGCAGCACGATTAGCCCCATGCCTTCGAGGACGCGTTTGTGGACACGGTCAACGACCTCGTCTTCGACCTCACCGTGGGCGCAGTGGCCCCACCACGTCAGTACGTCTGTGTCATCGAGCACGGCATCGGTGAGACCGTGCTCGGGCTGATCCAGGGTGGCCGTTCTGGTGGTGATTCGCGCATCTTCCGCCAGGCCCGCGGCAATCGTCGCGTGCATTCCATCGGGATATACCGATCGAACGAGCTCGTTGGTACGCTCGTGGACATTCTCGCCCCAAACAGTCACCCTGATCATAGGCCCGATCACAACTCCGGTATAAACAATTTGCTTCGGTTATCAGGCTGGCAATGTACTAATTGCTGATTGCAGATTGTGACCGGCGGTCCAATTGTGGATTGTCGATTTCCGGTGACAGTCGCAGCCGCGCCGCCAAGGGGTTATCTTGGGCTATGAGCGAGACAATCCTGATTGGAATCGTTAGCGTAATCGTCCTGGGCATCGGCTCGCAGTGGCTGGCGTGGCGACTACGGATACCGTCTATCCTGCTGCTACTCGTTGTCGGATTCCTTGCCGGGCCGGTGACCGGGCTGCTCCCGCCGTCCTCGCTCCAGGGTGACTGGCTGTTCGCTTTTGTCTCGATTTCGATCGGGATCATTCTTTTTGAGGGCGGACTCAGTCTTCGGATATCTGAGCTGCGCGAGATTGGGACCGCGGTACTGAACCTGATTACCCTGGGTGTGCTTGTTACGTGGGCGCTTGCCGCCGCGGCGGCGTACTACATCCTCGGGTTCAATATCTCGATGGCCACGCTGACTGGCGCAATTCTCACCGTGACCGGTCCCACGGTCATCATCCCGTTGTTGCGCCACGTGCGTCCGAAGGGCCGCATCAGCAAGATCGCAAAGTGGGAGGGGATCACGATTGATCCAGTGGGCGCCGTGCTTGCCGTACTGGTGCTCGAGACAATCCTCATTCTGGAAGCCGAAGTCGGCGATTCGGGCACATACGGAGAGGCCGCCATTCATGCGATAGAAGGGCTGCTCTTGACCATCGCCACCAGTGTCGGTGTTGGCGTCATCGGTGCTGGAATACTCGTGCTTGTACTGTACCGCAGAATGGTGCCCGATTTTTTGCGGTCGTCGGTGGCGCTGATGATTGTCGTCGCAACGTTTGCGATTTCGAACACCTTGCAACCCGAGTCTGGGCTCCTTGAGGTGACGCTGATGGGCATCATCCTCGCCAACCAGCGCTACGTTGACGTCCGCCGGATCGTAGAGTTCAAAGAGGATCTTCAGGTCCTGCTGATCGCCTGCCTGTTTGTTCTTCTCAGCGCTCGCCTCGAACTGTCAGCGTTGGAGTTCATCAACTGGCAGTCATTTGTGTTTCTTGGTGCGCTGATCCTCGTTGTGCGTCCGCTCGCCGTGTTCGTCGCAACCGTGCCAACGCGCCTGAAGGCAGGGGAGAAGCTCTTCCTGTCATGGCTGGCTCCACGGGGTATTGTTGCGGCCGCTGTTGCGTCGCTCTTTGCGTTTCGGCTTGATTCGATTTATCCGGAGGCCGCGCCGGCCCTTGTGCCCCTGATCTTCTTTGTAATTGTCGGGACGGTCGCGATCTATGGCCTCACGATTTCGCCGCTCGCGAAGTATCTGGGGCTGGCGGATCCGAACCCGCAGGGTGTGCTGATTCTCGGGGCTCACCCGTGGGCGCGCCAACTCGCTGCCGCCATCGATGGTCTCGGCTTCAAGGTGCTGACAATTGACACGAACCCGCGGAATATCCGGTTCGCGACGCAGGGCGGATTGCAGGCTGTTGTGGCAAACGCGTTGTCTGAATCGGTTCTTGACGAGCTTGATCTGAGCGGCATCGGTAAGCTGCTTGCACTGACGCCGAACGACGAGATCAACTCACTCGCGGCGTTGAACTTCCTCGAGATATTCGAAAGCACCGATGTCTACCAGCTTGGCGTTGGCGCGCGACGAGCTGAGGACAGCGGCGCTCATCTCGCTGCACGGCTACGAGGCAATGAACTCTTTGCCGGACACACCTACACCGAGCTGACCGAGCAGTTCAATGAGGGAGGGCGAATCGCAACGCTGACGGTTGGTCCCGATCAGACGCTTGCTGAACTGCTCGAAGGACACGACGACCACGCGTATCCTTTGCTGCTCGCGCGGGGTGACGAACTGGTCATTAATGCGGAGAGCACCCGGTTTGGTGCGGCACCGGGTGACCAGGTTGTCATCTTCTTTCCATCCGTCGAAAAAGAGCAAGCCCGCGTCGAGATCGCCGCATTCGACAGTCTGCTGACGCGAGCACACGTCCTCGATCTCGATCGGGAGGCTGAGTTTGAGAAGATCGCGATGCAGGCCGCGGCGCTGCTTGCCACGCGGCTGCCGATCTCAGCCGACAAGCTGGCGACGGGATTCCTGGAGGGAGCCCGCTTTGGTGCCGCCCCGATTTCGCATGGGATTGCAATTCCACACTTCCGACTGCCAAGCATCGAGGAGCCCGAGCTCGTGCTTGTCAGGGACAAAGCAGGCTGCGCAATCAATCTGGAAGAAGGTTTTGCAGACGCCGCATCAGACGATGCAAAGGTCTACGGGTTGTTCTTCCTTGTCAGTCCGCAGTCTCATCCCGGCATTCACCTGCGCGTACTTGCGCAGATTGCCAGTCGCGTAGACGACGATGACTTTATGGATACGTGGATGGCCGCGCCTGACCACCAGCGTCTGAAAGAGACGCTTCTTGACCCCGAGCGTTTTCTTTCGCTCGAACTGGATGCCGCCGAAGAGATCGGGTTCGTGGGTTCTTCGATCGAGTCGGTGTCCTTACCTAGAGACGCGTTTGTTGCGCTTGTCGCGCGCAACGGTGAGCTGCGCTCAGCGCCGCCCGAGCTTGTGCTCAGGCAGGGAGACCGCATCACCATAGTTGGCGAACCCGATACGATCTCCTCGCTGAGACGACGGTTGCTTTAGCGAGCAGATGACGGGTTCTAGTCGAACCGCACCCATGGGATTTCGGGTGCGCGACGGTAGTTGACGCCAAGCACTGTCCACCGCGGTCCGTGCGCTGCCAAACGATGTTGGTACGTTGACCATTGGCGATCGGCTGAACGCGACCAGCCCAGTTCGGCTACGCCGGGGAGGCGGGGGAACGCCATGTACTCGATGTCATGTATCGAGCTGATCGATTCGGTCCAGATAGGTGCCTCCACGCCGGCAACGGCGTGTTCGGGGATGCCGGCAAAGACGTCTGAGATGTCCCAGTCGTATGCATCCCGCACGTCGTTGAGGCCCGCCCACGTGAGTCCGAGCACCGTCGACGTGTCATACTTCATGTCGAGGTAGATCCGGTCTGCGGGGGAGATGATAAACTGCACGTCGTTGGTAACGGCGAGGTCAACGCGCGTCCTGAGGGCAGCGGCTGCCGCCGCCCGCGCGCTGTCAAGCCCGGCGTCGTTGTTACCGCGCCATAGCGGGCGCCAGAGCTGCACGCGGGATCCCGGGTTGAGGTCGGCCGACGCGACCTCGTCCCAGCCTACAAGCGTCTTGCCGTGGCGAGCCACGATTTGCTGTACTGTCTCGACGAAGGCCACATACTCCCCATGCGTGAGCGTTTCAACCTCGTCGCCGCCAACGTGGAAATACGGCCCGGGCGTCATGGCGGCAATCTCGCGGATTACGTCGTCAATAAACTCGTACGTCTCGTCGCGGCTGACACACACCGAACTGAATCCCACGGCCGTGCCTTCAAACAGCGCAGGTGCGACGCCGTCGCAGTTCAGTTCCGGATACGATGCCAGTGCCGCGTTTGTGTGCCCCGGCAGATCGATCTCGGGCACGACGGTGACAAATCGATCAGCGGCGTACTGAACGAGGTCGGCGTACGCTTCGCGGGTGAAGAATCCGCCGCCTTTGCCACCGACCTGCGTTGTTGCTCCGTACTCGGTCAGCCTCGGGCGTCCGGGAATCTCTATGCGCCAACCCTGGTCATCCGACAAATGCAGATGCAGGCGGTTCATCTTGTACAGAGCAAGCAGGTCAATGAAGCGCTTGACATCGGGGGCGGGTATGAAGTGACGCGAGACATCGAGCATCGCACCGCGCCAGCCGAACCTCGGTGAGTCGCGGATTTCAATCGCCGGGACAGGCAGCGGTCGCTCGTATGCGGCCCCGTACTCAACGAAGGGCGGGAGGAGCTGTCGGATAGTCTGCAAACCGTAGAACATGCCCGCGGCACTGGCTGCGCGCACCACGATGCGTGTGGGTGTCACGCTCAGGACGTAGCCCTCCGCCCCAAGCGAATCTTCCGCGCCGATTCGCGTAAACTGAACAACGTGTTCGGCATGCGACGAGTCGGATGAAAGCACAGCCGGCGTGGTGTCGCGTGTATTGCCAACGAGATCGGCGAGCAGGACACCGATGCGGCGCGCTTCGTTATCACCTGGGTCATGCGTTATTTCAACCGAAGCGTTGATGAGGAACGGATCCGCGTTTGCAGTGACCACCGATACCGGTACGGGGATTACCGCGTGGTTTGGCGGGCTGGTCGAGCCCTGCCCGCATCCGGTGAGCGCAAATGCGGCCAGAACACCGGGAAGCACGGCACGTAGCAGCACACGGAGTACCAGGTTTGGCAGGAAGCTGTCTTGATGGCGAGACATACGAGGCGGCTGCGACGCAGCATTTACTGGAATCAGGCATGAAGATATCCAATCAACTTGGATGGCGCGTTGGTTGCGCCGCAGCGGCTTGTGTGGCGCTTGCGGGCTGTACGCGTGCCGACTCTGACGATACGGGCAACGCGGGCGACAATCGCGTCACGTTCGCGGTGGACATGCGCGAACCTGCGGATGCCGGCTGGTTTGATCCGGCCACGGAGCGGGTGGGAATCCGCGGTGGGACACCGCCGCTGTCATGGGGTGAGACAATCGAAGGCGCTGATCCCGATGGGGATCTTGTGTTTGAGGTTGCCATCACGTTCGACTCGCTCGAGACCAGTCTTGTCGCGTTCAAGTTCAAGGTCGAGGGCGTCGACAACCCGAACGATGGCTGGGAAAGCGGAGGGAACCGGTCTGTTGACGTGGCTACCATCCGTCGTGTAGACCGCCGGTTCGACAAAGACCGTGCACCAATTCCCAGGACGCTGACGGGTAACGTTGAACACCACGCGGGGTTTGCCGACACGACATCCGGTCTCGCCGTGCGCGATCTTCTTGTCTACCTCCCACCCGGATACGAGACCTCCGGGGATCGGTACCCGGTACTGTACATGCATGACGGCGTCAACGTGTTTGATGCGTCAGAGGTCGGCGGCGAGTGGCGAATGGACGAGCAGGCTGAAGAGATGATTGCGGACGGGCGCATGCGGCCTGCGATCATCGTTGGCGTTGGGAATACGCCTGATCGTACGAATGAGTACACGCCGACCGCATCCGAAACAATTCTGACGCTCAGTCGACCCACCCCGGGTCGCGGCCTCGACGGTACGTACGTCGCAGCGAACGAGTTTTCGCTGACTGTGCAGACGCGGGGAGACTCGGTGTTTGTACGGCCGGCCGACCGGGATGAAGATCTCTACGCACCGCCATCTGCTGATGGAGGATTTGCGGTTTCGGGAACGGGCTACACGTTGTTCTTTGAGACAGACCGGTCTGGTCGCACAACGGGGGTGACGGCTCGACAGCGTCCGGAAGGCGGCTGGGGTGACCGGTACGGTCGGTTCCTGGTCGAGCAGGTCAAACCGTTCATCGATCGAACATATCGCACACTCCCCGATCGCGACCATACGTCCCTGGGTGGCTCGTCCCTTGGCGGTCTCATAACGATGTATCTCGGCCTCGAGTACGCCGACGTGTTCTCCGGGTTACTCGTGGTGTCACCCTCGGTATGGTGGGATGATCGTTACCTGCTCCGACGCGTTAGGTCTGAAAGCA
>JAUIJQ010000112.1 GCA_030431165.1 Rhodothermia bacterium
GCTGTACCTGGCTGACCCTGACGGGAATGGAGTCGAGTTGTACTGGGATCGTCCACAGGAGGAGTGGCCGCGAAACGCCGATGGGACGTTATCCATGTATACGCGACCGCTTGACCTTGAGGGCTTGTTGGGAACGCTGGCATGACCACAAACGTGATTGAACAGATCCGCCACAATGCCGCGCTGGTGCAGTCTGTGGCCCGGGACGAGCTTAACGTGGACGTCGGTTTTGACCGCGCCGGCGTGGAGTGGCTCGACGGCTATGTCTCACGCCAGCACGCGCAGGGCGATGCCGACACCGCTGCCGGCCTCGTCAGCACACTCGGCTCCTACTTCGGAGAGTGCATTGTCGCAACCTTCGGTGGCAACTGGCAGGAGGATGAGTTCGGATGGGGCGTTCGCGTCGGACCCGATCACACGCTGTACCCCTTTGCAAAAATTGAGAAACACCTGCTCGACGGGGATGGTGACTCTGTTCTTGCGATGTTCGATACGATACCGACGGTCCTCAGGGAATTCTGAGCAGCGCGCCGTTACCTGACCCGAACACGTGCCTTGACATGGCATCAGCGAAAACGTGAAGATGCAAGCAATACCCCCGTCAGTCGCCGCGGTTTTCGACGGCTACCCTCCCGACATCCGGGACCGGATGCGTGCAATTCGGGCACTGATCCTGCAGACGGCATCCGAAACGGATGGCGTCGGTGCGATTGAGGAAACACTTAAGTGGGGTGAGCCATCGTACCTGACATCCGACACGGGAAGCGGTAGTACAATTCGGTTGAGCTGGAGCCCGAAGGCGCCCGATGAGTACGCACTCTGCGTACACTGCCAGACAACGCTTGTGTCGGAGTTCCGCGTGCAGTTCCCTGACACGTTTGTCTACGACGGAAACCGGCGGATCGTGTTCAACAGGGGCGACGAGGTGCCGGAGACGCCGCTTTCGGTTTGCATCGCCGCGGCGCTAACGTACCATAGTCGCAAGAAGCGTCGGTAGGCGTGTTGGCACAGGAACCGGCCCTGATACGCATACACTCCCGGGGTGCATCACCTTTAGTGCACTGCGTTCAGTACGCAGCCTTCAGTACACCACATTCAGTACGCCACATTCAGTACGCCGCATTCAGTACGCCACATTCAGTACACTGCTACTGTCTAATCAACAAGCTACCTACCCTCCTTTGTCTTCGAACAATCCTGTCACTTTGATCACCGCCGGGGGAAGCGGCATTGGCGCCGCCATTGCGCGCAAACTTGCGTCAACAAATCATCGGGTGGCGATACTATCCCCGTCGGGAAAAGGGGAAGCGCTGGCCAGAGAGTTAGGCGGATATGGCATGACGGGATCAAACGAGAGTCCCGATGATCTTGCGCAATTTGTCGCAGGAACCATCGAGACGTTTGGCCGACTTGACGCGGTCGTAAACAGCGCAGGTCATGGTCCGCGCGGTGAGTTGCTTGACATTACCGACGACCAATGGCACGCCGCCCTGGACACGTACTTCCTGAACGTCGTACGCATGACACGCCTCACGGCCGGTCATCTCGCCGGAAACGGCGGCGGCGCTATCATCAACATCTCCAGCTACGCGACATTTGAGCCCGACGCCGGCTTTCCGACATCATCCACGATGCGTGCCGCACTTGCTTCGTATACCAAGCTCTTTGCGGATGCCTACGCCGAGCGCAACGTGCGAATGAACAACGTCCTTCCCGGTTTTGTCGACAGCTACCCCGAAGACTCCTCGATCGTCGAACGCATCCCGATGGGGCGGTACGCAACGACCGAAGAGATTGCCGAGACGGTTGCGTTCCTTGTGAGTCCGGGAGCAGCCTACATTACCGGGCAGAATATCCGCGTGGATGGAGGCCTCACCCGCTCCGTATGAACGGCACATTGTGAGCACGCCATGTCTCGTCGCATCAGCATAGCACTGCTCTGTATACCCGCCCTTGCCGCACTATCATACGGCGCGGTGTTCGGCGTCTCGGAAAACCGACTTCGCGACGTCGAGCGACCACCTGCATTCATGAGCGTCGCTGAAGCGGACTCAGCGACAGTCGCACACGGGAAGCACATTACACGAACACGCGGTTGTTTTGGCTGTCACGGCCAGCAACTGGAGGGCCGCGTATTCGACGAGTGGGATTGGGTTGACCGCGCAGTGGCTCCGAACCTGGCCCGTGTGGCCCGCGAGCTTGACGACGCGACGCTTGAAGCGGCCATCAGGCACGGCATCGGTCGGGACGGCCGCGCGCTATGGTCGATGCCGTCTTATAACTTCGCCCATCTTTCGGATGAGGACCTTTCAGCAATGATCGCTTTCCTGCGGTCTGCTCCAATCGTCGAAAACGATCTACCCAAACCTCGACTTGGCCTGCAAGCCCGCTGGTGGATTGTGACCGGTGAAGAGGATCACATGGCGCAGTGGGTCATGGATGTTCCAGCGCTTCGAACAAACCTCTCTGACTCGTTGCTCAAGCGTGGCGAATACATCGCAATGACAACGTGCAACGAATGCCACGGACTCGACCTGCGTGGCGACTGGCTGTCGGGCACGCCGGATCTCGCCGTGATTGCCGGTTATACCGAGCCGGCATTTCGACGACTGATGAAAGAAGGCATATCGATGGCAGGGCGCGAGGACATCCCGCTTATGTCGATGGTCGCACGCGACCGGTTTGCCAACTTCACAGATGAGGAGCTCGCTGCCCTTCGCGCTTTTCTCAGTTCGCTTATAGACGAGCCCGTGCCGCAGGACGTGTCCTGGAGATGAACGCAAACAGTACCGCAAGTCCGCCAACCCCCGGTAGTCGAATCATCGCCTTCCTGCTCGACTACCTCGTCATCTCGGGGTACCTGGTGGTGCTGACCGGGTTGACGTTCGTTGTCAGTCGCAATGCCGACGCGGATTCCTGGGCTGCTTTCTTCGCCAGCCCGATTCGGGCCGATCTTGTCGCGTTCCTCACAACCGTGCTACCGGTTGCGCTCTACTTCGCTGCATCTGAGAGTTCAGCGCGTCAGGCGACCTGGGGAAAACGTCGTCGAGGACTAAAAGTGGAGACAACGGCCGGCGCACGCCCGCCTTTTGCGCGCACCTTCGCGCGCGCAGGTTTGAAGTTGTTACCCTGGCAACTTGCTCATACGTGTCTGTTCAATATCCCGGGGTGGCCGATGGATACGGGCGAGCCGCCTGCGTGGGTAATCGTCGGATTTTCGCTCGTTTGGCTGCTTGTGGCGGCCTGTTTCGTGTCGCTTTTTGTGAGTCGTGATCGCCGAACGCCCTACGACTACGCGAGTGGCACGAGAGTAGTGCACGGTTGACGGGCTTGCGCCAAGAAACCTGGGAGCCGATACTGATCCAGTACGTGATTTCAGAAGAACCTCTCCAGTCCACCACCTGGCGCATCGCAATTCGCTACTGATCATCACAATCCCTATCCCCGGTCGACACGGCCACCAGCCGAGGAGGATCAGCTCCGATGGTAGCGAAAATTGAATGGCGCAAGCAGCATCCCCGCTTCTTCGTCGCACTTGCACTCATTGTCATTGCGCCCGTCACGGTCGCACCAGCGCAGGACGTCGAGGTATCACTGGGCCGTATCAACTCACCAACCGTCGGGCATCGTTTTATCACATTCCCGCAG
This sequence comes from Rhodothermia bacterium, assembly GCA_030431165.1. Taxonomy (GTDB): domain Bacteria; phylum Bacteroidota; class Rhodothermia; order Rhodothermales; family JABDKH01; genus JANQRN01. The sequence goes on from JAUIJQ010000112.1 coordinate 3,649, forward strand.
GTGCAGGTCGGGCTCCAGGTCGCCTCTTTTACACGTGAGAATCATCCGCTGCGCCTGGCGGCCCACTGGGGTACATGGAAGACAAACACCGGCGCTGAAGATGTTCTATGCGCATTCCCATGTCCGGCCCCGCGTCCCCTTGGTCGGACACATATCGTCGGCGTGCGCGCGGTACAGACGACCTCGGCCGGCCGTCTGCAGCCACAGCTTGTTGTCGGATTTGGCTACAGGTTCAGTCCGTACTACGAACACCTACCGTATATCGAAGCCGGATTAAACGCGGGGGTCTTACTTTCGCCGACCATAATGACGGTTGTCGGGCTGGCGCGGTATCACCCACTCGTGTCGCCGGATGACCCGAACATCCGACAACTTGCCTTGCGGCTCGGTCTGGCTATCGGTTCGTTCAGGTGACACGAACCAAATCAAGTGCCTTGTCGACGGAAGCTGAAGTAGACCTGAAGGTATCGCGCACGTGAGTCTTCTGCTTGCGCCGAGGCGTTCATTACTCCCGTCAGCGTTGACCCTGAAAACGCGGTCACTTCAACAACCTGGGAGCTGCGTTCGCGAACCGTAAATATGTCGCCGGTCGCGTCTACGTAGTATGAACTCGCGCTCTTTGCGGCCGAGGGTGCCACAAAATACTGACCGGGGCCATCGACGCCATTCAGATCGAGGGAGAACGCTTCGCCATTCAGCGACTGGGCGCGTATTTTGAAACTGCTTCCCTCTGATCCGAACGTGATCACCGCGCCTTCCAGATCAACAGCGAAACCGCCGGCTATGACGGTCAGTGTGTCACTTGAAGACGCCGTGGTCCACCGAACCTCACGGAGTTCAGCTCCATCGCATCCGCTGCCGACGATTGCCGAGAGCGTCACCAACAACAACGCGCAGTTCGTCAAGCACGTAGCGGCTCTGCTGCCGATAGTGCACGTCGCGCTGTTGGTAGTGGTCCTTTCCATGCTTTCACCTCGCGAAGCGACCTCACAGGAAGGTACGGTACTTTCGGCAAGGCTGGGGGAGACAATTGATTCGGACGAGAGACAATACTTCAATCTGCTATCGCGAGTCGACGACTTCCAGAGCGCGTGGTTCGAGCGCGACGGCCCCGAAGGAGGACGGCTGATTGTTCGCCGCACAGCCAGACGTGATACCAGTATCTCCCTATCCTCCGCGCTCGTCGAACAGCTCCAACTGTACATAGAAAGACACGACGACCCGGCATACGTAACAGAGCAACTCGACTGGGATCTGCTTACCGGAACGGTGGCCTATGCACAGCGGATGATCAACCGCGAGCCTACAGAGTTCACTTTGGTGGACGGGCAAAGCGTTACCGGGACATTGGCCTGGGTTGAAGACGGTACGCTCTATGTCTTGCCGAATCAGGACGCCTATGACTGGAGACGAGACCGAACACCGCTCGCACGCATTCAGCTAAGCGATGTAGCAGACATCGGACCAGGGCTTGCTGTCGAACTTGGGCGTGCGGCGCGGAGTGGGGTCCGCAGAAATATCCTCGTACCTATCGCGCTCATAGCGTTCGCAGCCGTCGGCAATGGCTCAGCCGACCCTGGTAATCCCGGATTCATCGGCGGTTTGTCGGCGTCCGCACTCGGCGCTGTATTCAGCCTTCAGAGCCCGACGACGCGTTCGGCTGCCGGCGGCCCACCCTATCCGACAATTTCCGAGCCGGCAATACAACGCGCTATTCGTGATCACGCCTTGTTCAGGACTTTGGTACCTCCGGACCTCCTGGAGTCAGCCGAGCCAATTGACATCGCCGTTGACGAATCTCAACCACAACCGCCTCGCCACCGTCGTTGGCGTGCACCACATTTTCGCGGACGTATTGGATTCGCTGCGCCGTACGTGGCCAATCAGGACGTTTACTTTTCGCACTATCGTAGTGAGATCGTCGCGGGCAACTCTCCGGCAGAATTGTCCGAACTCGAATTTGACTCCCCCTGGGAGGTCGACGTTGCAGCGAGACTTGTCGGCCCTGTAATCCTGGGTGCGCGGGCGATCGTGCGGAGCGCTCCTGACGTGCCTGCCGGGGTGGAATACTTTCGCGGAAAAATGCTGCAACCATACATAGAGCTTAGCTATGGCCGCACGATAGGCTCGTCGGCCGGCTTTAGCCGTGGCCTGATGCTATCGGTTAGTGGTGGTCCCACGCTCGGAACGTACGCTGTAGAGCACGAAGTACGTTGGGAGCCACTCGTCGGCGACCAGGATGATGTGTTTGACAGCGCACTGTCGAGTTACACCTGGAAATCGACCTCGGTCGCGGGATCGATTGCGCTCAGCTTCGAGCTGTCCCGATTTGCGAGTTTGGCCGTTCGATACACCCGATGGTATGGAGTCGAATCAGTCCCGGCCCGTTCGGATGTACTGACAGTTGGCACTCGTTCAGTGGTACTGCATGACATCGAGGCCTACGATGTCGCAATGATGAGAGAGACCATTCGCTTCGGTGTGGACCTGTCCATTTGACGCGCAAGTAGAACGTAAGACACGTGATGCCAGACTCGGCCAGATTGACGTACGTCATTGTACTGTTTGTGTACTGCACGATCTTTGCTGCCGCGTGCTCGTCGCCGAGTGGGATGAGTACCGACCGTGGCGACGAGCGCAGTGGTACCGAGATCGCCGCGAGCGTCAAGTCCCTCTCCCTGACTGCGCGCGAAGAAGCGCTATTGTCAGAGATCGAAGACGGCAACGTACCATCCTGGTCGACGAGCTATCAGAGCATCACGGTTTCAGGAATCGTATTGGGCACGGCACACACGGTCACGTTTCAGGCCGCCGTCGACTATCTGTCTGTTGGCACCGACGACGACCCCTTCTATATACCGCTGACGCCGCAGTCAGCGCAGCGCATCGCTGACCTTCGCAGCGCGTCGCTCCCAACCTCGCGCATGGTCGACCTGATCTGGCAGGAGGCGCCCGTAAAGCTGGCACCAAAGCCGATCCCGCCATCCGACCAGATGACGACGGTGCCGGTGTTCGAAGACCACAACGAGATGGTCAACGCGCAGCTCCTCGATGGTGATACCAGCAACGCGAATCGCGTAGAGATGATTGCTGGTCACAAGAAAGACGTTGTCCTGACCAACCGCCTGAACACCGCACCCGGCAAAGTCGCCATCTATGGATGGCATCAGCTTAACGGCTCTCCGATACAGCCCGTGTACACGGGGCACACCGACCAGTGGGTCGACTACAGCCACGGAATCCGGCTGATCCTCCGGGATGTTGAAGTTGATGGCGAGTCGCGCGATCTGCTCGACGTGCTGGGCGACCCTGCAATCGCTCCATTGCTGAGCAGTGAAGGAGCGCTTGCGTTTACGCGATATCCGACCGCCTCTGGCGGATGATACATTTCCGGGCATCCCTCGGCTTCTACCGTAAAAAAGGGGATCCCCGTGGCCGTAAACCTTACCTCTACGTCGGGACGCATTGCGTTCGCGGCAGCCTTGTTCCTCGTGCTCGGACTCCGCGGTCCCGGCTGCCTCTTTCTCGATGTGCTGACCGGGCTTTATACAAACACGTTTGCTGAGTTCAGCGCGTGCAAGCTGGATGAACAAGGTGAAAGCTGCAACACCATCCAGATCGCGCACACCGCATGCGTCCAGGAACACGACCCGGATCATCCGGAATGTAAACTCCTGAGTGACCAGGTGTTTGACTGTGTATTCTGTGACTCATTCTACGCGGATACTTACCTGGGTATCGGCTCCTCCGCCCACCCCGACTCAGACGGCCGCTCAGCCAGCAAGTCGCAGGCCGCCCCAGCAGAGATCTACTTCGTCGAAGACCGCGAACAAGTCTTTCGAACAACCGGCGGCGCAACCGGTGTTGAGGAGATCCTCGACAACGGTCGATGGCCGCTCGGGCTCGCCGTCGACGCTGCCGCCGGCAAGGTGTTCTGGACCGATGGACGCGCCCGCGCCCTGATTCGCGCAAACCTGGACGGCACCAATGCGGAAACCCTCGTATCCGACCTCTACGGGTCGGGGGTCGTTGTCGATGCAGCAACTCAATACGTGTACTTCGGCAATACATCCGACGGGGAGATCAACCGGCTCGACCTTGCAACGATGAACGTCACGACGGTAGCAACCAACGTCTACAGCCCGGTTGATCTGGCGTTTGACCCAACAACGGGCATCCTGTACTGGACGGAGATGGGACAGGGTGGCGGACAAATCCGCTCGCTCGACACGACGGGTCCGAACACGCCCCAGACCGTTGTGTCGGGGCTTGTCCTGCCTTTTGGCCTCAGCCTCGACACATCGGCAGATCGCTTGTACTGGACCGATATGAACGACGGGACAATTCGCTGGGTTGATCCATCTGCGCCCGGCACCATCAACACGCTGATGAGCGGACTCAACATGCCAGGCGGCGTACTTGTTGACGGAGCAACGGGCCTGATCTACTGGGTTGAGGTCGGAGGTCCGCAGTTGAAGCGCGCATCGGTTGCAGACCCAGCAAACACAACGACAACACTCAACGGTTTTGTAGCCGCGGCAGATCTTGCGTTAGACAGCGTTGCAGGCAAGTTTTACTGGACCGGGTGGTTGACCGGATCCGTCCAACGCGCAAACACAGATGGCACCTCGGTTCAGACGATCACTTTCCCGGTACAGATTCAGGGTGATCTTGCACTCGATGCGTCACGACAGAAGGTTTACTGGCCCCTTTCGA
>JAUIJQ010000113.1 GCA_030431165.1 Rhodothermia bacterium
GTTGATGGATCACGTCCGCGCAATCCGGCAACAGGTTTACGAAGAAGCTGACAGCCCGGATGTGTGGAACCGGCTCGGTGTAGAGCTGGCGTTTGGCCGCGCCCGGTTTGTCGATCCACGCACGATCGCGATCGACGCCGATGACGGCGATCACCGCGAAGGTCAACAACGCGATGGCCAACGGCGTGTCACAGGCCGATTCTTTGTGATCGCCGCGGGCGGTCGCACAAGCGTGCCGCCAATTCCCGGACTCACTGATTACCTGACCAACGAGACGCTCTTTGAGCTACAGGAGCTCCCAGGGAGGCTTGGCGTGATTGGCGCCGGGCCAATCGGCGTTGAGATGGCGCAGGCATTTGCGCGACTTGGGTCTTCTGTCACCATGCTGGATATGGCGGATCGTGTGCTGCCGCGAGACGACGCTGAGTGTGCGGACGTAGTCGCTGGTTCACTGGCAGACGACGGCGTGCGCTTTCTACCGCGCACAACGGTTGAGCGCGTTTCACGCGATGGCTCAGGTTTTACAATTCGCTACCGGAGAGCGGGGGACACACCACCGGAAGACGGAGCACCGGCTGTCGGGGAAGTGCCCGTTGATCGGGTGCTGGTTGCGACCGGTCGACGTGCAAACATCGAGTATCTCGGGCTCGACGCCGCCGGCGTTCAGGTTGACGATCGTGGAATCGTCATCAACGAACGATGCCGCACCAACATCCGCCACATCTTTGCCTCAGGAGATGTAACGGGACGCTACCAGTTCACGCACATGAGCGAGCACATGTCGAAGGTGGCCGTCACGAATATGCTGTTGAAGTGGCCTGCTCGCATCGACAAGCGGCACGTGCCCTGGGTCACGTTTACGGATCCCGAGATTGCCCACGTTGGTGCCACCGCCGCCGAGTTGACCAGGGACGGGAAATCGTACCGTACGTACCGGTTTCCGTACAGTCGCGTTGATCGCGCGATCACGGACGGCGTCGCCCGCGGACTCATCAAGGTGTACGCCCGTGAGCGGGATGGCCGCATCTACGGCGCAGATGTCGCCGGTCATGCCGCCGGCGAGGTGATCTCCGAACTGGCCGTGGCGATGAAGAACCGCGTCACGCTGCGCAAACTATCCGACACAATCCATCCCTACCCAACGTACGGACTCGGCGTGCGACGCGTCGCCGATCAGTGGTACGTTCAGAAGTACTCACCGCGTCTGGTCAAACTGCTGCAACGCGTGTTCGGATACCGCGGCCCGCTGCAGGACATCGGGCCTGACGACATCATCTAGCGCTACTCGGCGCGGGCGTGACGCGCGGCAATCTCTGACAGCCGCTCGTCGATGGCGCTGCGCGACAGCCAGCGTCCGCGTACCATCACGCCGTCGTGACGTGCAACGCTTGTAATGTCGTCGAGCGGATTTTCCAGTGCGAGGACGAGATCCGCCCGCTTGCCCGGCTCAATCGTTCCAAATGCATCTTCATTGGCGAAGTACTCGCCTACGTTTGCAGTACCTGAACGAAGCACATCGTACGCTGACATACCGGCGGCGACCATTCGCGTCAACTCGCGGTGTAGCGAAAATCCGGGTACGCTGAACTGCTGGGGGGCATCTGTGCCCATCAGAACCCTGGCGCCGCCGTCGTTCAGCGCGCGCAGGATCTGCATCCGGCTGTCGATCACATTCGCTGCCGCAATCGGATCATAGCCGGGGTTCTGCACCCGCTGCCGAAACTGGTTCGACCAGTTGTTCACAGCACCAGCCGGGACGTACTGCAATTCTGAAAAGGACTGCAGCTCATCAAGCGATGCGGTGCCGTACAGCGTTTCCCACAGTGCCATCGTCGGAACAACCCAGGCCCCTGCTTCAACGGTTAGCTGCACAAGCCGGTCAACGTCTGCCTTGCTGACAACACCGGATTCGTCGGCTATCGCCTCAACGTATCCGTCGAGGTGATCAAATGTCTCCTGGCCCATGGCGATGGCGTGTTCGAGTCCGACGGCGGCAGGAACGTGGCCGCCAAAACGGATGCCCAACTCATTCGCGGTTGTCGCCATGGCGTCGTACTCAGCCAGCGTAAGCCCGGGGTGGATCTTGAGGAGGTCCCAGCCTTCTGCGACCTGTGCTTTCACCATCTCAACCGCTTGCTCGGGTGAACTGACAGAGTTGCCGTTGAAGCTGGGGCCGGCGAGGTACAGCGTCGGCGAGATAATCTCGCCCGCCGCGGCCCGCTCCCGGAGCGCAAGCTGGCCCGCATAGCCCAGCATCCCGCGGACCGTCGTAATGCCGTTCGCAGCGTACAGGAACAGCGTCTCTTCTACCGAGGCCGGATTCGCCGAGGCACTCGGCACGTGCCCGTGCATCTCGGCAAGACCGGGCATGAGGTATTTGCCCGAGCCGTCAATGCGCGTCGCCTCATCCGGAATATCCACCTGCGACGACGGGCCAACGCGAATGATGCGGTCACCCTGGACAACAACAGTAAATCCGGAGCGGATTGCGTCATCAACCATCGAGACGAGCTCAACGTTGACAAAGGCGTACACGTCTTCGGGATTGGCGACCGGACTATCGGGAGACGTCGCGGCGATGGCGGTTGAGGCAATGCCGGTGAGGGCAAGCGCGAGGGCGAGTGTCATCGCGCGGATGCTCGAGGGTGCGGTTCTGTTCATCGGAGGCTGGGGTTTGCGGTGCTGGGTAACCGGGGCGGACTTGCAGCCCGAAGTACCTGTGACGGGATTCAGCGCGGAAGGATTCAGCGCAGACGGATTCACCCCGCGGTGGTTCGTCTCGCTGTAGTTCGTCCCGGTAATTCATCGGGCTGGGTTTCACGCGGAATGGACAGATCTGCTGACGGGTGCGTTATTCGTGTGAGCGTATCTTGGCGCATGCTCATCGCGCTAGCCCAGATTAACCCGATTGTAGGCGACCTCGCCGGCAACTGCCGCAAGATCGTCGACTGGTCGCGCCGCGCACTCGAAGCCGGTGCCGATCTCGTTGTATTCCCGGAACTGTGCATTACCGGGTACCCGCCGCTGGACCTGCTTGATTCGCCGAGGTTCATCGACGCCGTGGAGCGGTCCCTCGTTGACCTGCAGGCGGCGTTGCCCGGCAGTATCGGTGTAATCATCGGGGCCCCCGTGCGCAACCGCACGCGTATCGGAAAACACCTCTTCAATACGGCGATTCTGTACCACGGCGGACAGAAAGCCGCAGAAGTCCGCAAAAGACTGCTGCCCACGTACGACGTCTTCGATGAGCATCGGTACTTCGAACCGGGCACCACGTCGCCCGTCATCGAGTTTGGCGGACTGCGGCTGGGGCTTCACGTCTGCGAAGACATGTGGAACAACGAAGAGCAGGCTGAGCACCAGCTCTACGAGGCCAATCCGATCGACCTGCTTGCTGAAGCAGGCGTTGACCTTTTTGTCAACATCAGCGCGTCTCCGTTTTCGGTCGGCAAACATCAACGGCGCAACAAGGTTGTCGCAGAGAGTTGCCGCGAACACGGCGTTCCGTTTGTACTCGTAAACACCGTTGGCGCCAACACGGAGATCATCTTTGACGGCGACAGCCGGGTCCACGCGGCTGATGGGCGGCGCATTTGCTGTGCGCCTTCGTTTTCAGAGCACCTGCTTCTGTGGGATACATCCGATACCAGCTCGGTTTGCCCGATGCGGCATCGGGATGTGACCGATTTGCACGATGCCCTGGTCATGGGGATCAGGGACTACTTCGAAAAGACCGGCGCGTTTGAAAGTGCGCTCGTCGGACTGTCGGGGGGTATCGACTCTGCGGTCACGTTCGCGCTCGCTGCAGAAGCGCTGGGCGCCGACCGCGTTCTGGGCATCACCATGCCGTCAGCATATTCTTCACCGGGGTCTGTCGAAGACAGCAAGTCCCTCGCGAAGAACCTCGGCGCACGATGTGAGGAGATACCGATCGTGCCTGCGGTTGATGCCTTTGGCTCCATGTTGTCGGATATCTTCCGCGATACGCATGAGGGCATCGCCGAAGAAAACATTCAGGCACGCGCCCGCGGCGTAACGCTGATGGCCGTGTCGAACAAGTTCAACTACCTGCTGCTCTCGACGGGCAACAAGAGTGAAATGTCGGTGGGCTATGCGACGCTGTACGGAGACATGAACGGTGGGCTTGCTGTGCTGGCCGACGTCTACAAGACGCAGGTTTACGCCTTGGCCGAGTACATCAACGAACGCGCCCGCAGAGAAATTATCCCCCGAAATACTATCGAGAAGCCACCATCAGCGGAATTGCGGCCCGATCAGCTCGATGCTGATTCCCTCCCGCCGTACGACGTACTGGACGAATTGCTACGTCTGTACATCGAAGAGCACCTGGAAGCAGACGACATCATCGAAAAGACGGGCTTTGATCGTGAGACAGTGCTCAGGATGTTGAATCTCGTTGATCGTAACGAGTACAAGCGCCGACAGGCACCGCCGGGGCTGCGCGTAAGTGAAAAGGCTTTCGGGATGGGGCGTCGGCTACCCATCGTCATGCGCTGGCAGCGCGGGAATCGATCATGATTGAATACCTGTTTGGAACGGTTGTAACGCGGCGACCAACATCATGCGTCGTTGACGTCGGTGGCGTTGGTTACGAAGTTACCATACCGATGTCCACGTTTGAGTTGGTACCCAAAGCCGGCAGTACCTTCAAGTTCTACACACACCATCACGTGCGCGAAGACGCCGAGCTGCTCTTTGGCTTTGCGTCAACCGAAGAGCGTGCGGTTTTCCGAACACTCATCGGAGTCTCGGGTGTTGGACCACGTCTCGGCGTCGCCGCGCTCTCCGCTCTGCCTGCTGATGAGCTGCGGCGGTGTGTTGCGAGCTCTGATGTTGCTTCGCTTACCCGCATTCCGGGTGTGGGTCGCAAAACCGCCGAGCGTATCATCGTCGAGCTGAGGGACCGCCTTGGTCCCATCGAGGGTGACGTATCAGGAAAGAAGGAGCCTGTTGATCCGCAATCAACGATCAGAACCGACGCGGTACTGGCGCTCGAGTCGCTCGGTTTGTCGCGCGCTGCGGCTGAGAAACAGGTCGCGTCTGTGCTGCGCAAGCAGGATGTTGATACGGCCGAGGACCTGATCCGCCTTGCACTGCGCGAACGCTAACGCCACCCCGAACAACGCAAACCGTCTCGCCTCATGAATGACGTGGCTCTCCTCCGCGAACTGTACAACCACATGGCCTGGGCAGACTCCGAGGTCTGGCGTACCGTCTCTGCCATAGACCCAACGCCCGACGACGAAGCGCTGCACACCCTGCTCGCGCACATCCATTTCACGCAGGAGGCATTCTCCGCAATCTGGACGGGACGCGAGTTCGTGTTGAGGCGGCCGAAGGACTTCGCTTCGCTTGACGAGATTCGAGCGTTTGCGCTTCCGTTTTACGAGCAGATACCGGACATCCTCGGTGGCGAAGACGCCGAGTCACTGGCGGCCCCGATGCCGGTTCCGTGGGCAAAGTACTTTGCCCGCTCGCTTGGCCGGGAGCCTGAAGGCACAACCCGCGGTGAGACCATGATGCAGGTCGTGCTGCACACGCAGTACCACCGCGGCCAGATCAACACCAGGATTCGCACGCTTGGTGCTACGCCGCCGATGGTGGATTATATCGGATGGTTGTGGGCCGGCAGACCCGACGCCGCCTGGTAGCGCAGCCACTCGCCGACTATTCGAACCGGAACGTGTGGGTATACTTCGCGACAACCACACGGCTGGACGACACCGGTAGCTGCGGCATGGACGACAGGCGGTTGGTATTGAATCCCTCGTTGTACACGAGGTAGAAGTCATTGCCTTCGCGCGGGTTGAACCGGAAGCGCACGTTGCTCAGCAGGACATTGCCGCTGGACGAGTACTGAACAAACGCCGCAACCGACAGCTTTGTGTTCATCATGACATCGAGGCGGCCGCTGACGAGATGCGCGTCGAACGACTCGTCGCGATCAGCGAAGCGGATCCGGTTGTACGCGTACGAACCCGACAGCAGCAGATTTGACGACACGCTGACCCGCGGCGAAAGTGACACCGACGCCACGGTCCCGTCGTAAAAGGTGCCGCCCCCAAGTTCCAGCTCCGTCATCACCTTGTTGCCGGTTGGCGTTTCGAGATAGACGCCGCCGCTGCCAAAGCGATACGTGCCGGCGGGGATGCCGGCATCATCCGACAGGTCAAAACCCTCGGTCAGGTCCTCATACACAAACGTACCTGACGCCCTCGCCGTGTACCCCGTCTTTGTGCTGATTTCGTACTCCAGCTCCGTCTCTGAGGTCTCGAGCGATCCATCGACATTGCGGAAGTAGACATCGTTTTCAGCAGTCAGGAAGTGCCGCTGAACAACCGATTGCTCACCCGGCCTGACACCATAACTGGCTTTCGCCGACACATGGAAAAAGTCGGATCGCGACTGAAAACCGAGCCCGGGATCGTAGTTCGCGCCCGCGCGCGATAAGGCGACATCATAGCCAACCCCGACTTCCCTGGGCCGCTGTGCAAAGAGCCGTATGCGGCTGGCTTCCAGGTCAGGAGCAACGGCGCCTGCATCTGATTCGTGCGTCTGCGCCCAGGCTAACCCTACGTAGTCATCACTCCACACGTTGACCACCGCGTCGGCACCGAAGGCGATGTTGTAGTTCCCATCTTCGTCGATTCGGGAAGTTGCGATGCCGCCCGCATACGAGTTGTTGTTCAGAACCCGTCGCTTAAGGCGCACCACCGAAGCGTTCCGGGATGGTATCCCGTCCTGACGCGCCGACTGGATCGAGAGCAACCCGATATCCCATCCGCCCGTGCGACCAACAACACGGCCGCCACCAAGCAGCGCCACCTGCTGTCCGTCCTCAAGGCCAATGCGGCGACTGTAGAAGACGCGGTCGTCGTCGCCAAACCCGAAGTCGAAGTTGCTCGTTCGCTCAAGAAAGAACTGCCGCTTTTCGGGAAAGAACAGCGAGAAGCGCGTCAGGTTGACCTGCTGGTTATCCGCTTCGACCTGCGCGAAGTCGGTGTTCACCGTCAGGTCGAGCGTCATGTTGCTGCTGAGCGAGTACTTAAGATCAAATCCGACATCGTAGGTCGGATCGTCTGACCGGATGTACTCCGTTTCTGCTTCGTTCAGGTCGAAGTTCTGCCCGAGCCCACCGATCACGTACGGCGACACGTAGAGTGGCTTGACCTGCTTGAGCCCGTCGAACGTTACGCGTTCACTTTTCGAGGGCTTGAGGAAACTCCAGAAGCCCCAGTTCGGGGGAATTTCCGGGAAGATCTGAAGTTCGGTTGTGCGTGCGACGTACCGGTAGAAGATCAGTCCCATCGTCGTCTTCCCATCGGGTCCCGGCTGGAAGCGCAACGTTGATATGGGAACGCGGATTTCTGCTGACCATCCGCCTTCGTCCCGCGAGACCTTGCCGTCCCAGAACCCGTTCCAGTCGGTGTTGACGTCAGACATGCTTCGGCCGTCGTTGGCCAGCTCAGCATCGATGCGCGCACCCGAGGCGTACAGGACAAACGCCTTGCCGCTCTCGTAGTCGTTGAAGGTGTCGAGCATCAGCGCAACCTGATCGTCAGAAGAAGTCCAGTTGTCGCGCCTGAATGTCGTTTCGGTGATCCCGGAGCTGTCGTCGCAACGAACAGCGAGGTAGACAAACTCATCGTCGTAGCCCAGCCGCACGACGGTTGCCTCGGTTATCGGCGAGCCGGTATTCGGCTCATACTGTATAAGCGGAAGCGGCGTGATCTCGTTCCAGACTGCTTCATCCATTACGCCGTCGAACGTAACCGGGCCGTTCAGCCGGGTTATGACCGCTTCGGCCGTTGTCGTGATGGTCTCGCTTCCCTGCGCCTGCGCGAAAGCGCGATTTGAGGTGCACGTAAGGAGGATGCCTCCTGCCAGAAACGCGGGACCGAGACGACATGCTGTACTACGCATGGCCTCCTCGTTGGAACGGAACGTGCCGGAAATGTACCGATAACAATCGGACAAAAACGTGCCCTGTGAGCCGCCTCGCTAGAGCCCCGTATCCCGACGCGCCTCCCGGAGTGCCTCTTTCTGGGCGTCACTCAGTCCCTGCGGTACCTCGACCCTGACCTCGACGTACAGGTCGCCACGGCGCTTGTCGGTTTCCACGCCGTGATTCTTGACGCGCAGCCGATCACCCGGTTGTGTCCCGGCAGGAATGTTGAGCTTGATCTTCTTGCCGTACGCGGTCTCCACCTCACGCGTCGTGCCCAGCATGGCCTCAAACACGTTGATGGTCTCGATCACGGACAGGTCGTCGCCTTTCCGCTCAAAGCGCGGCGACGGCGCCACCCGGAACGTCACGTACAGGTCGCCGCGG
>JAUIJQ010000114.1 GCA_030431165.1 Rhodothermia bacterium
CGGCGCGCAGCAGCTCCGCCGTCTCGGCGGGTGAATAGCGGCGGAGGGGCGTGTCCGTGTCGTCGGCAAGGATTCGCGTAACGAGGGCGACGACGGCTGAGGCTCGAGTCAGCATCGCACGGTCCACCTTGTCGAAGGTGTCGCTGAAGTCGTGGTAAAAGCGAACGGCGTCAGGATTGATCGGGGCGTGGAACGTGGCGGCGGGGATGCCTGATGCGACAAACGGGTGGTGGTCGCTACCCAGCCACGTGCGGTTGGCCAGCGGCCGCGTGAGATTCCAGTTGCCGAGGGCTCCGCCCGCGCGCTCGAGCAAGGGCAACAGTGCGGAAAAGCCCATGGCGTTGAGCCCTTGCGGCTCGCCAACCATGTCGAGATTCAGCATAACGCGAACGCTGTTGAGGTCGGCTGTTTCGACGTAGCGACGCGAGCCCCACAGCCCGAGTTCTTCGGCGTCAAACCATACAAACTCGACGGTGTGGTGCATGCGCGGACTATGACGCGACAGGAGCCTTGCCGCTTCGTAGAGCTGCGCAACACCGAGGCCGTTGTCGAGTGCGCCCTGACCCAGGTCCCACGAATCAAAATGAGCCCCGACCAGCACCTTTTGCCCCGAGGTACCGGGAAGCGTCGCCACAAGATTAAAGCCTTCAGCTTCGTAGGGCTGCGAGCGTGTTGTCACGTGCACACGAACCGACTGGGTTTCAAGGAGGTCTCTTAGCCAGAAGCCTTCTTCCTGTGTGATCGTGTAGAGCGGAAACGGGGCGGCCTCGCCGTGCTGGTTTGCCGTGCGCGCCAGGAGCTGTCCGTCCCCCACGCGATTAATCAACAGCACCCCCCGAACACCGGCTTCTGCGAGAACCTGCTGATCTGCGTGCGAGAAACTCAGGTTGGGTGCGGCCAGGAGCACGTGGTCACGCAGTGCACCGAGGCTGTCCATCGCATCTTCAACGCGGGCAACATACGCGAGTGGCGCTTCGAAGCCGTCGTGCGCCGGGCTATAAGCGAGCGCCATTGCCCGTAGTGGCCGCGCAATTGGCGTCACGACTTCGACCCGGTCGTCACCACGGCGCCAACCCAGGTAATTGAACGACTCGCGACGCGTTTGCAGTCCGAGAGCACGAAGGGCGTCCTCCAGCGCATCCATCGAGCGGCGGTTGCCTTCGGTGCCGGCCATTCGCGGCCCGAACTTCGTGGAGAGCGTCTCGAGCAGATGGTACGCCCCCTCATTTAGCAGGGCGTCGCCGACGATTGCCTGCCGAACGGGATCATCAGCCGGTGCGGCCCCTGGACCCGCCACCACACCCGACCGTTGCGCGTGGGCGGGACTGGGGACAATCAGGACAAGTACGAGTGCGGCGAAGCTAGAGACGAAGCGAAGATGCATAACAGCAGGCAGGAAGCGACGGGTGCTTCTTAACGCCGCGCTGTCAGCCCGGTTCGCCGAGTATCCGCGCGGCGAAGTTTCGGTGCGTACCGAGGACCAAACCAAACGAGACGGGACAGGGACAGGGACAGGGACAGGGACAGGGACAGGGACAGCACATCCCCACATCCGGCATTAGTTTTTTGGCGACGAGGATGGGAGGGACACCGCGAACCGGTGAGCCAAAAAACTGCAGCCGGGAGCTTTCTTTGGTTACTTTCTTTGGCGGCCCAAAGAAAGTAACAATGCTCCCCGGGTAGGATTCGAACCTACAACCCTGCGGTTAACAGCCGCATGCTCTACCGTTGAGCTACCGAGGATGATCGAAGGCGCCAAACTTACAATTTGTCACCGCATCCGAACAAGTCCGGCGTCATCCTGGACGCCGCCGGAGGCGTCGAATATCGTCACCTAATCTATTTTCCTATAAAACTTCGCCGTAAACTTGGTTCCTTTTGCCGCGCATCCGGTTCATATCAGCGAACCGCCCCTGAGGAGCGCACCCCGTCGTAGCTTTCAGCCCCACACCGGCCCGAACCATGCCTGGCTTCCCACAACCGAGCAGCCCCCGCGGCATGCCCGCCTTTGGCGCTGACAGCATCCCGCTTCACCTTGCCCTTCTTGACGCCACTGCTGCCGAGGTTTTGCTTCCGGCATCGACCGCAACTCCCCTGACTATGCAGTGGAGCGAGCAGTCGGATGAAGATGACGAGTGGGATGACGACGATCTTGACGATGACCAGGAGCGCGAAGAAGACGACTGGGTTGATTGGGATGACGAGGATGAGGATGACGACGACTTCGACGACGAGGATGAGGAGGAGGATGACGACGAAGCCGATGACGACCTACCGTCCCCCGGCGAGCAATCTGACCCGGATGACGATGACGGCGACGACTGGGACGAAGACGATCTCGACGACGATCTGGACGACGACGAGTACGAGTACGACGACGACGTCGACGACGATGACGACTGGGACGAAGACGATGACGACGACGAGGATGATGAGGAGGCGGACTTCGACGAGGAGGATGATGACGACGACGACGAAGACGAGTTAGACGACGAAAACGAGGAGTACGACGACGGATTCGAATACGACGACGAGGACTAGCCCCAACAACACGCGACGCCACAGCGCGACCATGCCCCGCATTTCTGACTTCATCGAGCACAACTACCGTCACTTCAACGCGGCAGCCCTGGTCGACGCGGCACGTGCATACGTCACGCACCTGGAGGACGGCGGCAAAATGCTCGTCGCGATGGCTGGTGCCATGAGTACGGCCGAGATTGGGGTGTCACTTGCCGAGATGATCCGCGCCGACCGCGTACACGCTATTTCGTGCACCGGCGCAAACCTCGAAGAGGACCTCTTCAATCTTGTCGCCCACGACCACTACGTCCGTATCCCGAACTACCGCGACCTCACGCGGCACGATGAGCAAGCGCTGCTGGAGCGGCACCTGAACCGCGTGACCGACACGTGTATACCCGAGGAAGAAGCCGTGCGCCGCGTCGAGGGTGCAATCCTGCAGTTGTGGCAGGAGGCTGACCGGCAGGGTGAAAGATTTCTCCCGCATGAGTATCTGTATCGACTCATCCGCGAAAACACGCTCGCCGCATCCTACCAGATTGATCCCGCTGATAGCTGGCTTGTAGCGGCTGCCGAGCGGAATCTCCCGATTGTCGTTCCTGGCTGGGAAGACTCCACGCTTGGCAACGTGTTCGCCGCGCACTGCATCAGCGGGGACGTGTCGGATCCTCGCGTCGTCAAAAGCGGCATCGAGTACATGATTCAACTCGCCGACTGGTACGAACAAACAGCCGCCGACACACCAATCGGGTTCTTCCAGATTGGAGGCGGCATTGCGGGGGACTTCCCGATCTGCGTCGTACCGATGTTGCGACAGGACCTGGAGCAGTCCGACACGCCGCTTTGGGCGTATTTCTGTCAGATCAGCGACTCCACAACCTCGTTCGGGTCGTATTCGGGCGCCGTGCCGAACGAAAAGATCACGTGGGAGAAACTCGCGGTTGACACACCGTCTTTTATCATTGAATCTGACGCGTCGATCGTCGCCCCGCTGATCTTTCAATACGTTCTGGAGCACGCGGGCACCTCGTCGATGCGCGCTGCGCGCTGACAGATCGCCAGCGCCGTAACAGACCAACTACTACTGACAAATAACAGATTAGCTGAACCGATTGGCTGAACTGACTCACTCGTCCGCGTCACCGCCCGTTGCTGAGGCAACCAAGTGGTCGGTTGCCGACGCTGAACAGCTTTACAACATCGACCGTTGGTCCGCGGGCTTCTTCGGGTTATCGGATGACGGCGATGTGGTGGTTCGCGGGACCGACGCGGTGCCGCCGGTTGTCATCAAATCCGTCGTGGAGCAGGTCAAGCGCCAGGGCATGTCACTGCCTGTGCTCATCCGGTTTCAGGATATCATAGCGGGGCGCGTACGCCAGCTCAACGAATCGTTCGCCGCTGCGATCGATGAGTTCGGATACCAGAACGTCTACCGCGGTGTGTATCCGATCAAGGTGAACCAGCTCCACGAAGTTGTTGACGAGATTCTCGACGCGGGCAAAGAGTTCGACATGGGTATTGAGGTCGGGTCCAAAACCGAACTGGTTGCCGGCATCGCGCACCTGGAAGACGACGACACCTTGTTGCTAAGCAACGGCTACAAGGATGACACGATGATCGACATGCTTCTCGCCGCTCAGAAACTCGGCAAGAACGTGCTCCCGATCATCGAGAAGTACGACGAGTTCACCCGGATCCTCGCACGCTCGAACGATCTCGGAATCAAGCCTGCGTTTGGTGTTCGCATACGCGTAAAGCAGTCCGGATCGGGTCGCTGGGCCGAATCAGGCGGTGACCGATCGAAGTTCGGTATTTCACTCCCCCGCCTGCTCGACATGCTCGCGGAACTCGAAGAGCGCGGGCTCACCGACGCGTTCAGACTCCTCCATTTCCATCTCGGCAGCCAGATATCCGACATCCAGGCGCTTCGCAAGGCCGTTCGCGAAATGTGCCAGATCTATGCGGCGCTGCGCCGGAAAGGCGTGCCGGTCGAGTTTATCGACGTCGGCGGCGGACTCGGCGTCGACTACGACGGCACCCTTGGAGCAACCGAAGACGGCATCAACTACTCCATGCAGGAGTACGCAAATGCGATTGTCGAATCTGCCCGAACCCAGTGTGACCGGGAGGGTGTCCCGCACCCGGTTCTTGTATCCGAAAGTGGTCGCGCCCTGACGGCGCATCACTCTGTGCTCGTCGTGGAGGTCCTCGGCACAAACCGCAAAGACTTCCTCGAAGACCTGGATATCGACATCGCAAGCCGCATTGCCGACGGGCACGATGTTATCCGAAACATGCACGGCATCTACGAATGGATGCGGGACATCGAGCAACCAAAGCCGTCGCAATTGCTCGAGGCGCTGCATGATGCCCTCGCGAAACGCGATGAGGTTGAGCAGCTTTTTGGTTTCGGATACCTGTCCCTCGAAGACCGCGCACTTGGCGAGCGCCTGTACTGGTCCATTTGCCGTGCGATTAACAACCACATCGAGCGCGATCGTCCAGACTGGCTCCCCGATGAGCTGGACCAACTCGACGATCACCTTGCCGACCTGTACATGTGCGATTTCTCGGTCTTCCAGTCTGCGCTGGACCACTGGGCAATCGGACAGCGCTTCCCGGTTGTTCCACTTTCGGGTTTGGACGTACAGCCAAACCAACGTGCCGTTCTGGTTGACTTGACGTGTGACTCAGACGGGAAGGTCAAGTCCTACGTGACCTCTGAGGCTGACGACTCGTACCTGCTGTTGCACAATACCGAGCAGCACAATCCGTACTATCTGGGCTTCTTCCTGATGGGTGCGTACCAGGACATCATGGGCGACGCGCACAACCTGTTTGGCCGTCCGAACGAGGTGCATGTATACGCCGACCCGGATGAACCCGACGGCTTCTACATCGAAAAGTCGATCCCGGGCACGAGTGTGTCGGTCATGCTGGAGTTCGTCCAGTACTTCGCCGAAGACCTGCGTCGCCGGATGGAAAAGATTGTGCGCGCAAAAGTGCGCGACGGTGTAATAAAGAAGCGTGAGGGCGTGGACCTCCTGGAGTCTTACGGACGCTTCTTCTCGTCGAGCACTTATCTCGAATAGCGAACCGGTTATGGCAGAAACCCGCAATGTGCGCGTCGGCGTTGTTCAGATGCGCCCCTCCACAGACGCCGCTGAAAATCTGCGAACCGCGCTCGCGGAGACGCGCGCAGCCCTGTCGCAGGGAGCCGACGTCGTTTGTCTTCCCGAGCTGTTTCTCACGCCGTACTTCTGTCAGACGGAGGATACTTCGCCGTTTGACGCTGCAGAGGCCGTCCCGGGCCCGACGACAGATGCGTTTCTGTCACTGGCACGCGAACACGACGCCGCCATAATCCTGTCCCTGTTCGAGCGCCGCGCGCCTGGATTGTATCACAACACGGCCGCCTTTCTCGATGGCGCCCGTGGCTATGCGGGCAAGTATCGCAAGATGCATATCCCAGACGATCCGCGGTATTACGAGAAGTACTATTTCACGCCGGGTGACCTTGGCTTCAAGTCGTTCGCAACGGATAAGGCGAACTGCGGTGTTCTGATCTGTTGGGATCAGTGGTACCCGGAGGCGGCCCGGCTTACGGCACTTCGCGGTGCAGATATTCTGTTTTACCCGACGGCCATTGGTTGGCATCCCGAGGAAAAGGAGCAACTTGGTGCCGCGCAGCACGGCGCCTGGGAGGTTGCACAACGCGCCCACGCCGTCGCCAACGGGTGCTTCGTCGTCGCCGTCAACCGTGTTGGCTTTGAGCCGACGCCGGGCGGGCCCGAGGGCGCGGGCATCCAGTTCTGGGGACAGAGTTTTGTCGTCGGCCCGGATGGCGTCGTAATCCATCGTTGCGCTAACGACAAACCCGAGACGGTCGTTGTCGATGTCGATCTGTCAGCGATGGCCGACGTCAGACACGGATGGCCTTTCTTCCGGGATCGACGCGTTGACGCGTACGACGGGATCAGGGCGCGCTTCCTCGACGACTAGCGCGGGTCAATGACCAATTGACTCGGGGTCGAGATGAAGATCGTGGCACGCCCTGAGAAAGCTCGCTGCGCTCCACGCCTGGTAAGCCTTACCCATCGGCCGCCCGGTCACTCCGTGGTGCCACTCGTTGAACTCCCATTCCGACGACACGCCACCTGAGCAAAGTCGAGCAAGCTTGACCAGCTCGCGCCGTGCAAGATCACCCATTCCCAGCTTGTGGATGTATCGTACCCACATCCCGCCGATGAACGGCCAGATCCCTCCATTGTGGTAGTGATTCGGCAAGTTCAGCAGGTTGACCGCATAGTACGACCGCCACTCCGGGTCACCGGCCTGCACCGGAGGGTAAAGGTTCTTCACCGGCCCCGGATCGTTGATGCCGACACCCCACAAGAAGCGGAACGTCATCATGGCGCGCTTCGCGTCCAGGAGCCCGGTAAGAAACGCGAGCAGGTTACCGTACACGTCACATCGCCAGCTAAAGCTGAAAGGCGAAATCTGCGCAACGAGATAGCGTGAATCACCAAGCGAGAACTGCGTATCGGTGAAATTCGGTGGCAGGTCACTCGCGATGTCGGCGCGGTTTGTCGTTGGCCAGAATGATCGCAACAACACGCGAGAGACGTGAGCCGCGTGCTTTCTGTAGTCGTTTGCGCGGTCGGTTTCACCCTGATAGTCCAACATCGCCGCAAAACATTCCAGCGTTCGGTGCCACAGGACTTCGTCGTAGAGGACGTGGTAACTGTATCCGAACAGATCAGCCCAGTCGCTGGCCTCCGGTATTTCGAGCAGGCCGCAGTTGTTCGAATCGTGCGCACTCAGCCAGTCCATCGCCCGCTGCAGCCTTCCGGAATTTCGCTCTACCAGATCCCAGTCGCCCGTGGCCGACGAATAGAGCGCAACACCGATTATCGTCCACATGACGCTGTCAATCGACGCAATCCCGCCCACGCCCGAGTAGTCGGGCTCGCCGGATTCTATCCTGACATTAGCAGGGATCTGCCCCGTCGGCGACTGCCTCGACAACAGCGTCTCAAACGTGGCTGCCTGCGCCTTACGGACTTCCTCATCATCGATGTCCAGCGTCCAGATCGCTGTGATCGCGCCATCCCGCGCCCAGATCGAACGATAGTTGACGTCAGTCCCGTAGCTCTCGTTGTCTGCCAACGAACAAGCCGAGAAGCCCATACTCGTTACGTTACGACGCAGTGCATCCAGGGCACGGTCATAACCCTCTTCGAGAAAGGCCTGTTCATCCGGTGACAGCTCACGGTATTCATCCGGCCGAAATAACAATCGCCGGCCCGCTTCGTTCGAGCGGTTGTCAGCTCCGTTTGACTGATGTTTGTCCATCTACACGCGTCGATCTGATCCTCTTCCCGTATCGCCGAACCCGCTCAAGCCTCAAGTGAAACCCCTTCGGGGTCCAGAAAGGCGTAGCGCCCCTTGAACCGATCAAAGACGGCCAGCGTGCGCTTCGCAACGCCCGTCCAACCAAACTGTCTCCGCGAGTACCGCGCACCTTCCAGCGACAGGCGCTCCCGGAGTGATTCGTACTGCAGCGGCATGGATAACATCGCTGCAAACTCGGCCGGACGCTTCGGATCCGCAAAAAGCGCGTGCGCTCCGTATTCGAAAACACGGTGCAAGCCGCCATGGACGGTCACCACGGTTGGCGTCCCGCACGCCATCGCCTCGATCGCAGTCATCCCAAAAGGCTCGTAACGCGACGGAAGGGCGAACACACCCGCGGCCCGGTAGTGTGCCGCCATGTCTTCGTCCGCTATGTATCCGAGCCAGCGGATGGACCGACTGACCCCA
>JAUIJQ010000115.1 GCA_030431165.1 Rhodothermia bacterium
CGCCAGAAGGGATAGTGTCGCTGCCGTCCAGGCGCCAACAGCCATGAAAGCAGCGACACTATCCCTTCTGGCGTTCGCTTTGCTGTTCGTTATCGGCCCCGTCGACGAAGCAAACGCACAATCCGTTGAATTACAGGAATGGGACGTTCCCTGGGAACAGTCCAGACCGCGTGACCCGTACGTTGCACCCGATGGTCGCATCTGGTTTGTTGGCCAGCGCTCTCACTACGCCGCAGTCCTGGACCCCGCGACGGGTGAGATGAAGAAGTACGAGCTGCCCGACGGTGCCGGTCCGCACAACCTGATCGTCGATGACGAAGGGATTGTCTGGTATGCCGGGAACAGGCAGGCACACATTGGCCGGCTTGACCCGGCAACGGGTGAGATCACGCAGTACCCGATGCCCGACCCCGCAGCGCGCGACCCGCACACGCTGATTTTTGACAGCAAAGGTGACATCTGGTTTACGGTGCAGGGTGGCAACTTTGTTGGCAAGATGACGATGGCGGATAAGAGCATCGAACTTATTGCCGTTCCCGAAGATGATGCACGCCCGTACGGCATTGTGATCGACGAAGACGATCGGCCGTGGATTGCCCTCTTCGGAACCGACAAGCTGGCGACCGTTAATCCGGAGTCAATGAAGCTCTCGATTATCCCGCTGCCTCGTACAGACGCTCGCCCACGTCGCATTGGTCTCACGCCCGATCAGAAGATCTGGTACGTGGACTATGCCGGCGGCATGCTCGGACGGTATGATCCCGACGACAAGCGGTTCGCTGAGTGGCCAATGCCAGGTGGCGTTACCTCACGACCGTATGGCATGGCGACCGATGACGACGGCCATGTATGGTTTGTCGAAACGGGCATGCAGCCAAATCGGTTTGTCGGATTTGACCCGCCAACCCAGCGTTTCTTCAGCATCAGCGAAGTTGAAAGCGGCGGCGGCACGATCAGGCACATGTACTATGACGCTCCAAACGACATGATCTGGTTTGGCGCTGACGCGAACACCGTAGGTCGTGCCCGCATACTTCCGCAAACCGGCTCATAAGCTGGCATCGATTGTCTGCGCAAGCATGGTGCTACTCGTTGCTGCGTGGACGAGCGACAGCTTGTCACGGGACAGCAGTATCAGCCACAGCTATCGGGACGGTCCGCCGCTCGGGCACACGGGCGCGTTTGGTGAGCCGACGTGCCAGTCGTGTCACTTCGGAGCGGAGTTGAACGACGCGTCAGGACAGCTCGTTGTCTCGTTTCCCGAGTCTTACGTGCCAGATAGCGTCTACGCGCTGGTCATCGAACTGTCAGCAGCCGAGCTTGGGGCAGGCGGCTTCCAGCTTGCAGTACGTGATTCGGTCGGCGGACAGCTTGGAACACTGTCTACCGACGGTACGGCAGCGCGGGTTGATCAGAACGAAGATGGCGTCGCGTTTGTGTTCCACACGCTTGCGGGGTCCGAGCCCATCTATCCTGACAAGGCCCGCTGGCAAGTTGACTGGAGGGCGCCGCGCGCGACATCGGGGCCTGCGATCTTTTCGATCGCGGCGAACGCGGGAAACGGGGACAACTCCGAGTTTGGCGACCGGATATACCAGGCAACGCAGACAGTTCCAGCCGTCACTCCGCGCCCGCACCCAGATTGACATGGACGTCCGGATGGCCTGCACGAAACGCTTCAGCAGCCTCTGCGGTTACCGGCGTTTGCCACAGATAAACAGCCGTCAAAGCGGGAAGCGTATCGAGTAACTCGAACGTGGCGTCGGTCACGCCGGTGCCATACAGGTTCAGGTATTCCAGGTACTGCATACCGCGAAGTGCGCTGACTCCCGCATCGGTGACGGCGGTCTGCTCCAGATGCAGCCGCGTCAAGTGCGGCAGCCCTGCAAGTGCTGCCACCGCATCGTCATCCACGGTGGTCCGGCCAAGATCCATCCAGATTACCTGGTCAGCGAGCTTGTCAAGCGCGGCCACCTGCGCAGCGGTCAAACATGCGTCAGCATCCGGGCAACGAAGCTGCAGGAATGGCGAGCCTTCAGCGATAAGCGACGCAGACATTCCAGCGGCCTGCAGCTCAGCCAGCGCAACCGTGTCGGGATCGGACACGTTGAGGGCGAAGACACCTTCAGGCAGGGCCTCCATCTCCCACGACTCAAAGATCAGGCTGATTGCTGGATCAGGCTCGGCATCCGCAACAAGAAGGTCAAACGATGCGCCGGCGTCAATCCACCACCTGATCATCTCAGCCTCTGCCGGTGTGACCTGCGGCCGGTGCATCGGTGGCATGTGCTTCCGGTCTGTCGCAGGCAACCACAGCCTACGTACAAGATCGCTTTCGTCGCTGCGGCCAGGCACAACCGCGCGCCCGTCTTCACCCCCATCGATTATCTCCTCCGGGGTATCGAGACGGAATCCGCCTTTCCTGACGGCGGCTCCATGGCAGGATTCACACTTGCTCTCAAACACGGGCCGAACCATCGTATCAAAGACCGTCGCCGTTGACGGGTCGTCGATTGGCGAGTCAGACAGCGCTGATTTTGGAGGCTCGCCGAGGACCCGACGAATGCCGTCAGGCGCGTAGCGTGTCAGGTAGCCTTCGCCGTGCGTCAGGGTCCCACCAAGGTGACCCGTAATTCCGACCAGAACAATCAGCAGGCCAACAACCGCCAGGTATCCGCCCGAAACGGTTGATTCGACACGCGAACGCCAGACGTACGCAAATGCAGCCAGGACGGCGATAACAACACCAAGTCGTTGGTGCCATGCAAAAGTCGAGGCGTCATAACCACCGGCCTGCGCGAGATAGAGACCCGCGACGGCAGCGACTATCGCAGACCATGCGGCCAGGAAGAGAATCGGCGCTGTAGCTTTTGCGAGCTTTGACTCAGCAAAGACGCCGCGCCAGGCCAGCAACTCTGTGAGTCCGGCAACGATCAACAAGGCAATCGGAAAGTGCACAACGGTCGGGTGTACCCTTCCGAAGAACAGGCCTATGTCGCTCGGTCGGCCCGAGGTATCAACGACGAGAAGCAAAACGAGCATTGCGGCCGTGCCGATGACGACACTCAAGCGAGCCATAGATATTCCTGGTTTCGTTGCTGGGTTGTTTGAAATCGGACGCCGCGCTCAGTTCGCGGGTGGCTCCGATTCATGCAAGGATCTCTTTGACGACGTGACCGCTCACATCCGTAAGTCGGAAGTCGCGCCCCTGGAAGCTGTACGTCAGGCGCTCGTGATCAAACCCGAGTGCATGCAGTATCGTCGCCTGCAGATCGTGCACGTGGACACTGCCACCAACACGTGTATAGCCGATCTCGTCTGTCTCGCCATGGGTGTATCCGCGCTTGATGCCGCCGCCGGCGATCCACATCGTAAAACAGTCGGAGTGGTGGTCGCGGCCGACGTAGGGGTTGTCGTCGCCCGTTCTGTTCTCAAGCATCGGCGTGCGACCAAACTCGCCGCCCCACACGACGAGCGTCTCGTCGAGGAGTCCGCGCTGGTCCAGGTCGCGCAGCAGCGCCGCGGTTGCCCGGTCGGTTTCTTCGCAGCGCTCCTTGAAGCCGATGTTGAGTGCTTCGCTGGCGCCAGCGCCGTGTGAGTCCCACCCCCAGTGAAAGAGCTGGACAAATCGCACACCCCGCTCAACCAGCCGCCGCGCAAGCAGGCAGTTGTTTGCGAACGACGTGACACCGGGCTCCGTGCCGTACATCTCGTGGATGTAGTCAGGCTCTGAATCAATCTCCATCAACTCCGGGACGGATGCCTGCATCCGGTACGCCATTTCGTACTGGGCAATGCGGGTCAGCACCTCCGGGTCGCCGACGTATTCGTACTGTTGCCGATTGACCTCGTTGATCGCCTCGATGGAGCGCTTCCTGACATCCGACGACATGCCGCCCGGGTTTGACAGATACAGAACCGGGTCACCCGCTGATCGGCACTGGACTCCCTGGTATACCGTAGGAAGAAACCCACTCCCATAAACACTCGCGCCCGCGTCGGGCTGGACGCCGCCCGACAACAGCACCACGAAACCGGGCAGGCTTTCGTTTTCGGATCCCAATCCGTACGTCGCCCACGAACCCATACTTGGCCGACCAAACCGCGGACTCCCCGTGTGCATCAGCAACTGAGCCGGCGCGTGGTTGAACTCGTCTGTGTGCATGGCCTTCAGGAAGGTAATCTTGTCTACCTCGCCCGCGAGAAACGGCATGCGGTCTGACACCCACGCTCCCGACTCACCGTGCTGCGAAAATGCTGCCTGTGGCCCCAACATCTTGGGCACGCCTTTTATGAACGCAAATCGTTTTCCTTCGAGCAGTGACTCGGGGCAGCGCTGCAGGTGCAGTCGCTGCAGTTCAGGCTTGTAGTCAAACAGCTCAAGCTGTGACGGCGCACCGGCCATGTGCAGGAAGATGACACGCTTTGCGGATGGTGCAAAGTGTGGCAGCGGACCGGTCGTGGATGCGCCCGCGAGTGCACTCGTGCCCGCCCTCGCCGTTGCTTCAAGCGAACTCAGCGCGCCGAGTGCCATTGCGCCAAAACCGGCGCCGCAGCTTTTCAGGAAATGCCGCCGCGTCGAAAAACGGAGAGCTTCAAGGTGTGCTTCTTTTTCGAGTCCGGTCATGGCTACTCCTTCGAGAGGAACTCGTCTGTGTTCATGATGGCGTTGGCAACGACGACCAGTGCGTCGGCGTGTCCGCCGCCCCCGACGTCCTCAAACAGCGACACAAAGGCGTCGAGCTTTGCCGGCACCGGCGGATACCCCATGGCCAACTCATACCCTGCGGCGATCTGCTCCCGGGTTGTAGCGGCTGCCTCCTGCATGCGTCCGGCGAGCGCTTCGGCGGCCTCGACGTACACCGGATCATTGAGCGTAACGAGCGCCTGCAACGGCGTGTTGGTACGAACGCGCCGCGACACGCAGAACTCACGGCTGGGTGAGTCAAACGTGATCATCGACGGGTATGGCGCCGTACGCCGCCAGTAGGTGTACAGGGCGCGACGATGACGTTCGTCGCCCTCGGCCGTTTCCCACCGCATATTGCTGTACGGATTCTGCCAGATTCCATCTGGCTGCGGCGGCATTACGCTCGGCCCAAACATCGTCTCACTCAGCAAGCCCGAAACGCTGAGCGCCTGATCCCGGATCTGCTCGGCTGACAGTCTGAATCGCGGTCCCCGTGCCAGCAGTGTGTTTCTCGGATCAGCGTCGAGGAGCTCAGGCGTGACGCGCGACGACTGACGATAGGTCGACGACAACACAACAGTCTTCAGGAGGCTTTTAATGCTCCAGTTTAGCTCCTCCCTGAAACTGATTGCGAGCCAATCCAATAGCTCAGGATGAACCGGCGCTGCTCCCTCTGTCCCGAAGTCTTCCAGCGTCTCCACGAGACCAAGCCCGAAGAGCTGTTCCCAGAACCGGTTAACCATCACACGCGCGGTGAGCGGATTCTCGTCGGACACGAGCCACTCAGCAAGATCGAGGCGGTTCAGCGCGCGCGATGTGTCATCTCGTTGGATGGGAGGCAGGAATGCCGGCGTGTCCGGCTCGACTTCCGCAGCGGGCAGTAGGAAGTTGCCGCGCTCAAATACGTGCGTGCGACGCCGTCGTCCGTCGGGCAACGCTTGCAGCACGGGCGTCGTGGTTTGCTCCAAACCGGCTCGGGCCTGTCCAAGCTCTCGGCGCTCTTGCCGAAACGCTTCGAACTCCGGCCTTGTCTCCACAAACATCTTCCGGGAATACGCCTGCTGAGCGTCACTTCGATCCGACTCGTCGATCTTTACGATGCGGAGTAGTTCGTTCTGCCACGTATTGCGGACCGCGCCGACAACCGCCGGATCGTCAAGCTGTGTCTCCCACGTTTGATGCGCCGCCAGCAACTCGGGTGTCTCAGCAAGCGAGTCCATGCGCGACGCGACACCGTCCAGCGCAGCGAGTATCCTCTCGGCTTCTGCGCGGTCTTGCAGAGCGAATTCCCGCTCTACCGGTCCATCGCCGTCCTGGTCCCAATCCTCCGTGTTGTTGAAGAAGGCAAACAACTGGAAGTACTCCTCGTGACGCAGCGGATCAAACGGGTGGCCGTGACACTGCGCACACGAGGCCGACATCCCCTGCCAAACTTCAAATGTCGTGTTCACACGATCGATGACGGCAGCCACGCGATGCTCTTCGTCATCGGTGCCCCCTTCGGTGTTGGTCATCGTGTTGCGATGAAACGCCGTTGCGAGACGCTGCTCGACCGTTGCGTCGGGCAGCAGGTCTCCGGCAAGCTGCTCGATGGTGAACTGGTCAAACGGCAGGTCATCGTTAAACGCCTGGATCACGTAGTCGCGGTACCGCCAGATCGAACGCGGTCCGTCTTTTTCATACCCCTGCGTATCGGCGTATCGCGCAAGGTCGAGCCACATCGCGGCCCAGCGCTCGCCAAAGCGTGGCGACGCCAGCAGCTCATCCACGTATTCCTCGTACGTCGACTCGCTTTCGCAGACGGCCCGGACAGATTCCGGCTGCGGCGGCAACCCGATCAGGTCGAGCGTGACTCGACGCACCAGTACGCCGCACTCCGCTTCGGGCGATGGTGTGAGTCCGGATTCTTCAAGGCGAGCGCGAACAAACGAGTCAATGACGGAGCGGCCGTCGGCTGCGGGCCTAGGTACCGACGGCATGGTCGGCGCCACGTACGCCCAGTGCGGCGCCCACTCCGCACCGTCCCGGATCCATTGGCGAAGGTGTCCGATTTCCTCTTCGGTGAGCGGATCGTCCTCCTTCGGCATCCGGTCTTCGGGATCGTGGTCGATCACACGCCGAATCAACTCGCTGGCGTCTGGATTTCCCGGCACAATAGCCGGTTTCCCCGACTCCGCAGGCCGCAGGGCGTCTTCCCTGAACAGCAGGCTCAGGTCCGCTCGTCTGCGCACGCCCCCATGGCATGAAACACACTTGTCGTTCAGGATCGGGCGCACATCAGCATTAAAATCCACCGATTCGCGCGTCGAGCACGCGCTCAGAAGAAGTGCCGACAGACCAAGCACCATTGCACAAGCGAGGGCCGCGTTTCGCCAGAGACCTGCAGTAACTTGATTCCGGTGCTTTCGCATTAGTCCGCGGTTCACATGTGGAATGCGAGCAAGCTGCCAACGGCGCCCGCGTGCCGCATGCAGGATACCGATTCATTGTTACATTTTGGACCACCAAGCCCGCCAATCGACAATGACAAGAAGAGACTTTGCCCGAAAAGCGGGCGCCGCAACGCTAGGAACGTTCGCCCTGCCGACAATCACACCGCAGGCCGCACCCGCCGTCATCGTACGGCGCACGCCGCGCGCCGAGATTATTGGTCACGGTGACTTCCGTTATCGAGTGCACAGTGCCTGGGGTGATCTTGACCCCGAGAAGTTTCCGATCAAGAACTGCCACGAGATGGTTCAGGACAGTCGCGGGCGCCTGATTATGATCGGCGACGAGACAAGCAACAACGTGCTGATCTACGACACCGGCGGCAAGTTGCTCAACTCATGGGGATCCGAGTTTCCTTACGGACACGGCCTGACGCTCTGGGACGCCGGCGGAGAAGAGTTCCTGTTTATCTGCGATAACGGATTTGACGGCAACCCGCAGGTTGTCAAGACCACGCTGGACGGACGCGTGCTTTTGCGGCTCCCGCACCCCGCGACGCTTGGGGTCTACAAAGACGACGAACGGTATCATCCGACCGAAACTGCTATAGGCCCGAACGGTGATATCTACGTTGCTGACGGCTACGGGTCACAGCGAATCATTCAGTTCACTGCAGAGGGAGAATACATCCGGCATTGTGGGGAGCGCGGCGAAGGTGACGACCAGTTCTCCACGGCGCACGGTGTGTGCGTGGACAGTCGCGGCGACGGTGAGCCCGTCCTCGTTTGTACGTCGCGCGGGCACAACGCATTCAAGAAGTTCACCCTTGACGGCCGATACTTGAGTACGGTGTTCCTTCCGGGCGCGTTTGTCTGTCGGGCCGTGATCGACGACGACATGTTGTATTCCGGTGTGTGCTGGTCCCGGTTGCGTTACCTGAACCAGACTGACCGATCAGGGTTTGTCACCATCCTGGACGCAAATGATCGCGTGGTGTCGAATCCGGGTGGCACCGCGCCTGAGTACGAAGACGGCGTCTTGCAGCTCATGCTGCAGGAGCAGCCCGAAGACGGAAGCGCGCCGGTCTTTCAGCATTGCCACGACGTGTGCGTTGATCGCGACAAGAACCTGTACGTGTGCCAGTGGAACGCGGGGATGACGTATCCGATTAAGTTGGAGCG
>JAUIJQ010000116.1 GCA_030431165.1 Rhodothermia bacterium
CTGGATGTTGACGGACGGCAGGAAACGATCAAGTACAATCAAATTCTAGAAGGCAAGGTCGCGCTACCCTGGTAGCGTTGAGGAAGTTCATGCAGAGTACTGACCTCGTATCATCATTTGCTGAGATCGCGCGAGAGAAAGGAATCGAACGCGACTTGCTCCAGCTGATCGTCGAAGACGTATTCAAGGCGATGATCCGTAAGCGCTACGGCGTAGACGACGCCTTCGAGATCATCTTTAATCCGGATCACGGTGACATTCAGGTGTTGCACATCCGTGAGGTTGTGGACGACTACGACCTCGAAGATCCGGTGACTCAGATCGAGGCCAAAGATGCGGTCCTGATCGACGAAGACTTCGAGGTTGGCGATGAAGTCGCAAGCGAGGTCAACATAGCCGACTTTGGGCGCCGTGCCGTCATGACAGCGCGGCAGACGTTCTCTCAGCGTATTCGCGACATCGAGAAGGAGAACGTGTATCACCGCTACTCCGAGTTGATCGGGGAAGTGGTCGTTGGTGAGGTGTACCAGACCCGGCGCCGCGAAGTCCTCGTGATTCATAACCGGGTCGAACTCGTCTTGCCGCGCGAAGAGCAGATTTTCAAGGATCGCTACCGAAAAGGCGACATGCTCCGCGCTGTTATCAAGGAGGTCCGGCGAGACGCCGGCAACAATCCGCAGGTCATCATCAGTCGGGCGTCGCCGCTCTTTATGGAGCGCCTTTTTGAACTTGAAGTGCCTGAAATTGACGAAGGCATTGTCGAGATCCGCAAGATAGTTCGGGAGCCAGGCGAGCGCGCAAAGGTTGCCGTACTCAGCCACGATGAGCGCATTGATGCCGTCGGGGCCTGTGTCGGAATGAAGGGGTCGCGCATTCACGCAGTTGTCCGCGAACTGGGCAACGAGAATATTGATGTACTGCAGTGGAGCGACGACAAGCACGACTTGATTTCGCGTGCTCTCGCACCCGCGAAGCCGATCTCCGTATCGACAAACGATGACCTGGATCCGCCGCGAGCCAAAGTCGTCGTGCAGTCAGACGAGGTCAGCAAGGCAATTGGACGCGGTGGCATCAACATCCGACTTGCCTCATTGCTTACCGGATATGAGATCGACGTCTATCGGCAGATCTCGGACGAAGAGGAAGACATCGAGATTGGTGAGTTTGCTGACGAACTCACGCTTGAGACGATTCAGAAGCTCCGCGACATTGGATGTGATACCGCCAAGGCCGTGATGGAGTTGTCGGTTGAAGAACTGTCGCGGCGAGCCGGATTTGAGTTAGACCACGCCAAGCGTGTTCTGAGTGTCATCAAGGCTGAGTTCGAAGACGAAGAAGAAGACCCCTTTGCTGAGTCACCGGCGCCCGCAGCAGAGGCAGGCGCGGCTGACGCAAGCGAGGCCGAGACGCCGGCCGAAGAGGGTGAGATAGATGCGTCAGCGGAAGTGAAAGCCGACGTTAGCGATGAAACGAACGCCGAGCCTGAGGCGTCTAAAGAGGATACCGTCGACGCGGAAACGGAATCAAATGATGCCGTCGAAGAAAAAGTCGAAGGATGACGATACGTCGAAGTTGATAGGGAGCGCGTGCTCCGGTAAATGAGCAGTACTACGTCAAAGTTCAGAAAGAAGCGACTCTTCAAGGTCTCACGGGAGCTCAACGTTTCCGTCGAGACCATTGTTGGTGACCTCGAACAAGCCGGCCTGTCCGATGCCCTCACGGGTACCGGACTCAATGCCGCAATCACGTCTGAGGAAGCCTACGACTTTCTCGTCGAACAGTACGCTGAAGACAAGGCGATCGCCGCCCGCGTAAAAGAAAAACGCGCGGCTCGTGACGAAGCCCTTGACGACGATGGGACCGCCGCGAAGCGTCCCGCGAGCGCAAAGGCCGCCAAGTCTGACAAGGAGGCGGAGCCTGAGGTCGAAGAAGAAGTGGCGCCGCCGGCGGTGGAGACAGATGCCGAGCCGGTCGAGGAGGTTCTTCCTGAGCCGGAGTCTGCAGAAGTTGAGCCCGCGTTGGCTCCCACCGAGGTGGAGGCGCCCACGGCCGTAGTGACAGATGCCGCTTCGGATGGCGAAGCATCCAGTCCCGAAGATTCTGGCACTGAGGAGGTAGCGCCCACCCCGGCATCTGCCACCGAACCGGGCCAGAGCACGGCTGAGAAAGCAAGTCCGGCAGCTTCCGCGAAATCCGGCGTCGCAGATGCAGCGACGCCCGATGAAGGGCAGACAGCGGAGCCTGCAGTTGCGGCCTCAGGTACCGAGAGCGGCGAACCCGACACGTCGATCGACGAGGAGTCGGCTGACGATGAGCAGGACGAGCCGGAATCTGACGGGACGATCCAGGCCACGCGCTACAAGCTCGAAGGCACCAAGGTTCTCGGTAAGATTGACCTGAGCTCCGTTGATCAAGATGCTGGGGAGGGCGGCCGGCGCCGGCGCAAACGTAAGCGTAAAACGACGAAAGCGGCTCCTGCCACCACGACCCCAACGGAAACCGAAGACCGATCCAGCAAGAAGCGCAAGCAGAAAGGACGCAAACGCGGCGGTGTCGTCGATGAGAGCGAAGTACGCGCAACGCTTCAGGAAACGCTACGCGAGATCGAGCAGGGAGCAAGTCGTTCGCGTCAGCGTCGGAGGAGGCAGCGCAGGGATCAGCATGCAGCCGATCGTGAGCGGGAAGAAACGCTCCAGGCAGAGCAGTCGTCGATCCTTCGCGTAACCGAGTACGTGTCGACCGGTGAACTCGCAAATCTTCTGAACGTCCCGGTAAACGAAGTCATCAGCACGCTTTTCAGTGCTGGAATGATGGTTTCGATTAACCAGCGCCTGGACGCAGACACGATCCAGTTCGTCGCAGATGAATTCGGGACCGAGGTCGAATTCATTACGGAGTTCGGTACCGACGACATCGAAATCGAGGACGACGCACCTGAAGACCTTCAGGACCGTGCCCCGGTCGTGACGGTGATGGGTCACGTCGACCATGGGAAGACGTCGCTGCTTGACGTTATCCGAAGTGCAAACGTCGTCGCAGGTGAAGCCGGCGGTATTACGCAGCACATCGGTGCTTATCACGTAGAGCTGCCTTCCGGACGCTCCATGACGTTCCTCGATACCCCGGGTCACGAAGCCTTTACGGCGATGCGTGCTCGTGGTGCAAAGGTTACGGACGTCGTCGTGCTCGTTGTTGCAGCAGACGATTCGGTCAAGCCTCAGACCATTGAGGCAATCAACCACGCGCGCGCTGCAGACGTGCCGCTTGTCGTCGCAATCAACAAGGTTGACAAGCCAGACGCCAATCCGCAGAAAGTCATGCAGGAGTTGGCCGACCAGAATGTGCTTGTTGAGCAGTACGGCGGAAAGGTCCAATGTGCGCTCGTTTCGGCCAAGACCGGCGACGGGGTTGAGGATCTGACAGACAGGATTCTCTTGGAAGCGGACCTGCTCGAGCTAAAAGCGAACCCGGATCGCAACGCCGTTGGAACGATCATCGAAGAACGACTCGACAAGGGTCGCGGCGTGATCGCCACCGTGCTTGTTCAGAATGGGACGCTTAGCGTTGGGGACAAGTTTGTGGCCGGCATTTACAGCGGATCCGTTCGGGCGATGTTTGATGAACGCGACCACCGCATCGACTCAGTCGGACCGGCCCGTCCTGCACTCGTCCTTGGATTTGACGGGGCACCCGACGTTGGTGACCAGTTCATTGGGCTTGATGACGAACGCGAGGCCCGTGACATCGCGCAGAAGCGGCAGCAGATCTACCGTGAACAGTCCCTGCGGCAACGCAAACACATCACGCTTGACGAAATCGGTAGGCGCCTTGCGCTCGGTGATTTCCGCGAGTT
This sequence comes from Rhodothermia bacterium, assembly GCA_030431165.1. Classification (GTDB taxonomy): domain Bacteria; phylum Bacteroidota; class Rhodothermia; order Rhodothermales; family JABDKH01; genus JANQRN01. Next base: position 3,854 of record JAUIJQ010000116.1, read on the forward strand.
GAATCTGATTGTGAAGGCCGACGTGGGTGGATCGGTAGAGGCAATCTCAGACGCTCTACTGAAGCTGTCGACAGAGGAGGTCGCCGTAAACATCATTCACACCGGTGTTGGAGCCATCACCGAGTCTGACGTGATGCTCGCGTCGGCTTCAGATGCCGTTATCATTGCGTTCCAGGTGAGACCGATGCCGTCGGCGCGGGCACTCGCCGAACGCGAAGAGATCGACATCCGCGCGTATTCGATCATCTACGACGCGATCTCGGATGTTCGAGACGCTCTCGAGGGTTTGCTGTCGCCCGAAAAGCACGAGAAAACGCTTGGTACCGCCGAGGTCAGAGAAACCTTCAAGGTTCCGCGTGTCGGTACTGTTGCTGGCTGTTATGTGATCGACGGGGTAATCCGGCGAAACGACCGGATAAGGCTGATTCGCGACGGCGTTGTGATTTATGAGGGCGGTCTGGCATCCCTGAAGCGCTTCAAAGATGACGTCCGCGAAGTCCAGTCAGGATACGAGTGCGGGATGGGGATGGAGAACTACGACGACATCAAGGTCGGCGACCAGTTCGAAGCGTACGAGATCGTTGAGACGAAGCGAACGCTCGAAGTCTAGACCCCTGGCTCCATGAGCATTCGCACCGAACGCGTGGCGCGTCTCCTGCAGCGGGAGATTGCAAGCTTGTTGCTTCAGGACTTCTCCCAGGAGGTACCGGGCCTGGTAACGGTCACGGGCGTGCGGGTAACAAAAGATCTGTCTATCGCCTACGTGTACCTCAGCGTCCTGTCGGGCAGCGTGAAAGAACGAAAGGCGGTCTTCGACCACGTTGACTCGCTCCGTGTTGAGCTGAGAAACGCCCTGGCCCAGCGCATTCGCCACCAGGTCAGAAAAATCCCTGATCTCCGACTGTTTCTTGACGAAACACACGAGCAGGCAGCCAGAATGGATGCGCTGTTTGACGACATTCGGGCGGAGAAGGAGAGCCGCGATGCCGGCGATTCTTGAGATCAAGAAAGAAGATCGTGCTCGCTCAGAGTCGTCGCCGGTAATCTATCCGGGCGTGCTACCAGACGGCGCGGATTGCGTCCTGCCAGTAGACAAGCCGCTTGGTCTGACATCTTTCCGGGTCGTGGGCGCAGTGCGAGGCAAGCTTGGCGTCCGTCGCGTCGGCCATGCAGGAACGCTTGATCCAATGGCTACTGGACTACTCGTTGTTCTTGTTGGGCGTGCCACAAAATTGGCGAATCGCGTGATGTCGTGGCCGAAGGTGTACACGGGTACGATCCGGCTGGGAGAGGAAACACCGAGTTTCGACGCGGAGACCGAGGTGACTCGAACGGTAGACGCATCCCGAGTTACGATAGATGACATTCGGCACGCGTCGCGGTCCTTTGTAGGTGACATCACCCAACTGACGCCTACGTATGCTGCCGTCAAAGTCGGCGGCGAGCCGATGTATCGGAAAGCACGTCGCGGTGAGAACGTTGTACGACCGCCGCGACACGTTACGGTGACGGCGTTCGAGATTGTTGAAATGCATGGAACGGATGTACGCTTTGTTCTGCATTGCTCGAGCGGTACCTATGTCCGGACAATTGCGCACGACCTCGGCCAGGCACTTGGCGTTGGAGGTCACCTGACAGCGTTGAGACGCACGCACATTGGAGACCTTGCTGTCTCGGATGCGTGGAAGCTTGATCAGCTACCTGACCTCGCAGCCAGCCGATGACCGATCAGGACCCGCTTGGACTCGATGGCGTGACCCAGGACAAATCGTCCGTCGTCACGATCGGTACCTTTGATGGTGTTCATGCAGGGCATCGCGAAATCGTGGGTGCGCTGGTTGGTCGAGCTCGCGAGACAGGTGGGTGCAGCACCGTTGTGACGTTTGACCCACATCCCCGGGAGGTCACAACGGGCACCCTGGTGCCGCTACTCACAACAGCGAGCGAACGGACGCGGCTGCTTGAGGCGTTGGGCGTCGAACGATGCATTGTCGTTCCGTTTACGCGAGAGTTCGCGCAGATATCATCCCAGGACTTCGTCGTCGACATCGTCTGCGGCCGCATCGGCGCAAGTGAAATTGTCGTCGGTTATGATCACGCATTCGGACGAAATAGAGCCGGTGATCATTCGCTCCTTGAGGCGCTGGGGCGCGAGCACGGATTTTCGGTGACCGTTGTGCCTCCTTTCGAACGTGGTGGGGCGGCGGTCTCCTCGTCGCGCATCAGGCAATTATTGTCGGTAGATGGAGACGTGACGGCGGTTTGCCGCTTGCTGGGTAGGCGCTATGCGCTCGACGGGCGTGTGGTACATGGTGATGGCCGCGGGCGAACAATCGGCTTTCCGACTGCCAATCTCGAAGTTGTGTCAACGAGGAAGGCCATTCCGCATCGCGGTGTCTATGCCGTACGCGTCGTTGTGCCAGACAACACAGACAAGGACGCCGGACGGCTTGGCGAAGCCGTCTATGACGGCATGATGAACATCGGAGTGCGGCCGACATTCGGCGGCACCCAGGAGGTTCATCTGGAAGTTCACTTGCTCGACTTCGACGGATCCCTCTACGGCACTACGCTTCACGTAGAATTTGTGGAAAGACTGCGTGCAGAGCAGAAATTTGAGTCCGTCAACGCGCTTGTGGAGCAACTTTCGCTTGACCGGCGTCGTTGTAGGGAGGCGTTACAGGCCGTATCTTAACGGCTTGCGGAAGCTGTCGTTGCCGGTCCCTCAGGCCGCGCGGCGCGAGCCGGCAAAGTGCCGGTTCTTCTTTAGCATGGTATAATCTAAAGAGGATATGATTACCAAGGACCAGAAGCTGTCCATCGTGCAGGAGCACGGGAAGGCGGCAAACGATACGGGTTCAGCCGAGGTGCAGATTGCGATTTTTTCGCAGCGCATCAACGTCCTGACCGAACACTTGAAAAAGCACAAGCGTGATCACTCGACGCGCCGCGGACTACTACAGATGGTCGGCAAGCGCCGACAGCTGCTAAACTACCTGATGGATCGGGACATCGAACGTTACCGCGCCATCATTGAAAAACTCGGAATCCGTAAGTAACGGATCGGCGGCATCCTCGCGGATGCCGTTCCTTTATGCGCCCACCACACCGATTGTTAATCTGCGACCCGTCAACGGAGAGCGGCGACCGACAAGCTGTTTCCATGGAGTTGCCTGGTTAATCAACGCCGGTGAACTGGACCCGCCATTAGTGAAAGGGCGAGACTGAAGCAAAGAAGCGAAAAGAGCTAGAAAGAGAGAGTAAGAGAAGACATGTCGAATAACATCCCCGCGGGGACTACGCGCGAAATCGAATTCGCACCCAATCGCCACATTCACCTGGAAACGGGTCGTCTTGCCAAGCAAGCCGGTGGCGCTGTTGTTGCCCGACTTGGCGACACCATGGTAATTGCCACTGCCGTTGTTGCACCATCCGTGAAGCCAGGGCAGGGCTTTTTCCCACTGACGGTAGACTATCGTGAGAAATTCTCGTCGGCCGGCAAGATTCCCGGAGGGTTTATCAAAAGAGAAGGCCGACCAACCGACAAGGAGATTCTCACTTGCCGGCTCGTCGACCGAGCGGTTCGTCCTCTTTTCCCGGACGGATTCCTGAACGAAGTACAGATCATCTGCTATGTACTTTCAGCAGACGATCAGAACGACGCAGACGTGCTCGCCGGCGTCGCAGCTTCCGGCGCGCTACTGCTTGCCGGTGCACCGTTCGACGGCCCGATCGCTGAAGTTCGCGTCGGCCGCGTCAACGGTGAGTTCGTTGTGAACCCAACCATCGAGGAACTCGCTGAGTCTGACTTCAACCTCATCGTGGCCGGCAAGCTTGACGCCATTGTCATGGTTGAAGGCGAGATGGATGAAGTCAGCGAGGCGGATATGCTTGAAGCCCTTGATGTCGCCCATGCGGCCATCAAGCGGCTCTGTGAAGGGCAGTTAGAATTTGTCAGAGAGGCGGGCCCGAAGGACGCCCTCGAGTACACCCCCGTGTCCGTCCCGGATGCGCTCGTTGCCCGAGTTCGCGAAATGGCGGCGCAGAAGCTGGAAGACCACATCAAGCAGCCATACGAGAAGGCCTCGTTCTATGGCGGAATCGGTGACATTGCCTCTGCCGTTGTCGCCGAGTTCCTCGGCTCCGACGACTCGGATCGCCTGGATGCGACACCTGAAGGCTACACGGAAGGTGACATTCGAGGTGCGGTCAGCATCGTTGAGAAAGATGTGATGCGCGAGTTGATCCTGGCTGAAGGCCGGCGCATCGACGGACGCTCAACGACTGAGATTCGTGACATCTGGACGCAGGTCGGCTACCTCCCGCGTGTTCACGGATCGGCTGTCTTTACCCGCGGTGAAACGCAGGTGCTGGCTTCCGTCA
>JAUIJQ010000117.1 GCA_030431165.1 Rhodothermia bacterium
GGTCATCGTCATCCGGCGCCTACTCGGTTGACCTGAGCCCGGATTACGTCTACGAATCGCGCGGCCGCCTGACGGACTACGGGTACGAGGTGGAGATCCGGATTCCCTTCAAGAGCCTTCGCTACCAGTCGGGCGTTGTGCAGGATTGGGGTTTTAATGTTATCCGGCAGACGCAGCACTCGGGCTATTCAACGACCTGGACGCCCGTGCTGCAGGCCAATGCTTCGTTCCTTGCACAAAGTGGCACACTTCGCGAGCTGACTGACCTTCGGCGCGGACTCGTGCTCGACATCAACCCCGAGTTGACGGGTGCGACAAGCCGCGGCGCCACCGATTCGCGCTTCGATACAAACTTCCGGGACCCACTCGGCGTGAACGTGCGCTGGGGCGTGTCGAACAACCTGACACTCAACGGCACCGTCAACCCCGACTTCTCTCAGGTCGAGGCTGACGTGGCGCAGATTCAGTACGACCCGCGCCGTGCAGTCTTTGTCTCTGAGAAGCGCCCGTTCTTCCTTGACGGGATCGAACTGTTCCAGTCGCCGACGACGCTCATCTACACCCGTCGCATCGCAAATCCGCTGAGTGCGGTGAAGCTGACGGGCAAAGCCGGAAGCATGAACGTTGCCGTGCTGTCGGCTGTTGACAATAAAGAGGTATACCTCGGCGACCTCGACGCGCGTTATTTCAATGCCGTTCGACTGCGCCGGGACCTCAGTGGCCAGAACACCATCGGGCTGACCTACACAGACAAGATCGATGGCAACCACTGGAATCGCGTTGCGGCCGTTGACGGCCGGATGGTTTTTTCGCGCCTGTACTCCGTCTCCTACCAGACGGGCATGAGCTTCACCGGTGACCCGGGCGAAACGATAGCCGCGCCGATGTGGCGCCTCGTTGCCTCGGCATCAGGTCGTAAATACGCGGCGTCGTTTACCTCAACCGGTTTTCATGGGCAGTTCAATGCCGAATCAGGGTTTATTCAGCGTGTCGGCATCGCCCAGATGACACTGGTGCCAACGCGCACGTGGTTCGGCGCCGAGGGCGCGGTCATGGAGTCGTTTACGTTCGGCCTGACATTCGACGGCACCTGGGACTACGATCGATTCACGCGTGGCACGGGACCCAATGACCGCAAGCTGCACTTCAATACCAGCTATCGTTTCCGGGGCGGATGGTCGGGCGGTACATCCATTTTCTATGAGTCGTTCAAGTACCCGGCGGACCTGTATACAGACTACTTCATCGAACTTCAGGACGATAGTGGTGCCGCAGTTGATACGGTCGCCTACACCGGTGTTGACCGCCTGATCAATCTGGGGTTCTGGAGTTCGCTCAGCACGCCGCAGCTCAACACATTCTCGGGCAACATATTCGTTGTCGGAGGCCGCGACGACAACTTCTTCGAGTGGGCGTCAGCAGACATCTTCTTTACGACGATTACGCTGAACTGGAATCCGACTGACAAGCTGCGGTTCAACTTCCTGTATAACCACCAGCAGTACATCCGGGTTGACGACCGGAGTAACGTCGGCATCAGGAGAGTGCCGCGACTGAAAGTCGAGTATCAGATCACCCCGTCACTGTTTGTTCGCCTTGTTGGGCAGTACGATGCAAACTATCGCGACGATCTGCGTGACAATTCGAGAACGGATGACCCTATTCTCATACTTGATCGAGAAACAGGGGAGTATAATCGAACCTCCGAGCTTCGGAACAACAACATCACGTTTGACTGGCTCGTGTCGTTTCGACCGCAGCCGGGCACCGTGGTATTCCTGGGATATGGCAGCAGTCTGACCGAACCGAACACGTATCGCTTCCGTGACATGCAGCGCAACTTCGACGGGTTCTTCCTGAAGCTGAGTTACTTGTTCAGAGTATGATGTCCTTTGTTCGGATTGTAATCGCGCGCCACACGCTGGCGGTTGTACTTGCTTTGTGCCTGGTAACCGCGGAGCGTGTGCCGCAGCTTTGCGCCCAGACCACAGGTGCCTTTGAGCAGGTGTCGTTCCCAAGTCTTGACGGACTGGTTGTCACGGCAGACCTGTACGGATCAGGTGATCGCAGTGCCCCGACCGCGGTGCTGTTTCATCAGTCCGTTTCAAGTCGCGGTGAGTACCGGAGCATTGCCCCGCGTATTGCCGAGCTCGGGTACAACGTGCTCGCTGTGGATTTGAGGTGGGGCGGTACAGATCGGTGGAACCGCGTTGCGAATGAGACGGCGATGCAAAACGGAACCGGGCGCATTGTGGAAGCCGCTGAAGCCGGCGATGCAAGCGAGGTCTGGCCAACCATCTTTCACGCATACGACGATATGCTGGCCAGCCTGGACTGGCTTGCTGCGGGTGAGTTCACGGGGCCGACAATTGTTGTAGGCTCGTCTTTTTCGGCCATGATGGCGCTGCGCATCCCGGGTGACCGTGCAGTTGACGGTGTTGTCGCATTTTCGCCAGGCGAATACTACCCTGCCGACTCGACGTTGGCCGGCACGTGGGCGTCGACGGTGGAGGTGCCCGTTCTGATCGTTGGTGGTCCTGATGAGGCCGGGTTGGTTGAGCCGATCCACCGTGCGCTGGCGTCATCGGTGCGCAAGAGAGTAATCGCAAATGACGGCCGTCACGGCGCGTCAATTCTCTTCGACTCAGATGGCACGTGGCATCAGTTGGCTCACTTCCTCAACGCGTTTGCAGCGCCGCAGGAAGTTGAGTTTGAAGCCGGGGATGGCGTCAAGGTTTTTGCAGACTGGTATGACGCGCCGACCGCGGTTGGGCACACGCGTCCAACAGCACTCCTGTTTCACCAGGGTGGCGCTGATGTACGATCTGAGTACGCTCGAACGATCCCCACGCTGAGGATGCTCGGATTTCGCGTGCTTGCGGTTGACCTGCGGCGGGGTGGTACCCGATTTGGTGGTACAAACCGAACCGTTGCCGCTCTTGAAGCGCGCGATGTTGACGCGTCGTCGTTCTCCTACTGTGATGCCTATGCCGACGTCGACGCGGCTCTTGCCGAAGTGGCTGGGCGCGCTGGTGACGCTCCGATCGTGGTAATCGGCAGCAGCTTCAGCGCGGCGCTGTCGATACAACTCGCCGCACGCAACCCTGATCGTGTCGATGCGGTGCTCGCGTTCTCACCCGCCTCGGGCGGACCAATGGAAGGCTGTCAGCCGCATCAGTTTGCGGCTGATCTCGCAGTCCCGACAATGGTTGTCCGGCCGGCACCCGAAATCCACTACGGCACGGTGAACGAGCAGCTTCAGCAATTCCGCGAGCTGGGCTTATCGACCTACGTCGCCGCGAACGGCGTCCACGGGTCAAGCCTGCTGAATCCGTTGCGCGTTACGGGTTCGGTCAACGCAAACTGGCAGACCGTTCTGGACTTCCTGCACCAGCACGTCGATTTCGGCTGGTAAGTCGGGCTGTCGCTGATCAGGTGCCCGATGTGTTACCGTTTCCAACCAGGAGGAAGTACAGAGACGTCATGAGGAGCGTGAACTGGAACTCCATGCCGAGGTTGCCGATGGAGTTCCACCCGTGCTCAAGGTGAACGCGGAAGATGGCGCCAATCATGATGACGGCAAAGGCCAGGCCAGCAAGTTGCGTCATCCATTCTTTGGATACACCGCCGAGCAAGATGAGCAATCCGCCGCCGACTTCACCGATTGCAACAAGCGCAAAGATGAACACCGGCAGGCCCATGCCTTCAGCCATTCCCGAAAGGTTGCTGAACTTGCCTGAGCCGTGGTAGAGGAAGACGCTGGCGAGTCCGATGCGGAGTAGCCAGTGTGCGTGTGGGGCGAGTTTCTTGAGGGCATCCATCGCAACACCTGAACGCTGATAATGGGGAGAGAGACGGACGAGCCGTCCCCGTACGCTACGCGTGCTGGTCGTTGTTGTCAACTGCGTGCCTCAAAACGACGCGCAGCGGCCGTTTCTTTGTCGCCGATGCAGGTCACGCGTGAGTTTTCCGGAATGAATCGGGCGTGATTGAGTGGACAACATCGTACATTCTTGGACTCTTCCCGCAACGTTTTTATTGAATCGCTGCTATGACTTTGCTACTTGCCGTCCTGTTGGCCGCAGTGCTTCCGACAGGAGGCGCTCATCCGGTACTCACCGGCCCACCCGACCCACTGCCCGGCTACCACAATTACGACGCGCTGACCGCTGCGCTGCGTTCGGCCGTGCAAGGGCACAGCGACATTGCCCGCATGGAATCAATCGGCAAGACGCTGGAAGGCCGCGACATCTGGATGGTCGAGGTGGGAAGCCGAAGTGGAAGCCCTCTGGCTGACCGGCCGGCACTCCTCGTCGTAGCAAACCTTGACGGCGACCAGCTTGTCGGCAGCGAGATTGCCCTCGACATGGTGGAGTATCTGATCGCGGGGTATGCCGGTGATGATGACATTCGCGCGCGGCTTGACGAAACGGTGTTCTACGTGATACCGCGAGCGAGCCCCGACGGCGCCGAGCGCATGTTCGCGTCACTGCAGACCGGCCAGGCAACGAACACAAGCTCAACCGACGACGACAACGACGGCCGCGCCGACGAAGACGGCCCCGACGATCTGAACGGCGATGGCATGATCACGATGATGCGCGTGCCCGACGCGATGGGAGCGTATGCATCCGAGTCAGATGACGAACGACTTCTGAAAGTCGCCGCTGCAAGCAAAGGTGAGACCGGTGCCTTCAAGGTTTATTGGGAGGGCCTCGACGACGACGGAGACGGGTTCTACAACGAAGATCCCGCCGGCGGCGTCGATATCAATCGCAATTTCCAGCACAACTACCCATACTACAAAGTTGGTTCGGGCCCCCACATGGTGAGTGAACTGGAGTCGCGCGCCATCATGGACTTTGTGGTTGCGCACCGAAACATCGCCGCGGTCTATGTACTCGGGCCACACGACAACCTCGTAAATCCGCCCAACAACAAGGGCGAGCTATCACCCGCGAGCTCGGTTATGTTGCCTGATTTTGCCGACGGCAGCAACACAGACGCGCGCACAACGGGCATCTTCGAAGCGCCGCGCCGCGGTGGCTTTTTCCGCGGCGGTGGTGGGCAGCAGGCCAGAACGGGTCGCCCGTCTTCGGGTCGTCGCCCCGAAACAACAGTCAACAAGGACGACCAGGCGTACTTCAAGAAGGTATCGGATGCCTACCGCGAGATCGTTGGCTTGACCGAACTGCCGGGGACTGACAAGCCCGAGGGGGCACTGTTCGAGTACGGGTACTACCAGTTTGGCGTGCCCTCGTTTTCGTCGCCCGGTTGGGCGCCGGAGATGGCGCAGGCCGCTGACAGCGCTGCTGAGAACGGCTCCGGAGGTCGGGCCGGTCGCGGTGGTGGCGGCAATGGTGGTGGCGGGAATGGCGGTGGGGGTGACGGTGCTGATGCCCGCATCCTCAAGTGGATGGACAGTGTGGGCATCGATGGCTTCCTGAACTGGACGCCGTTCCAGCACCCGACACTTGGTGCGGTCGAGATTGGTGGATTCAAGCCATACATGTACTCAAATCCGCCGCGCGACATGCTTGCAGAACTTGCGCCGAAACACGGGGCGTTTGTGGTTGAGCTTGCGGGGCTCTTTGCGAAAGTCCGCATCGCATCGACCCAGGTTACTGACCATGGAGGCGGCGTCTTCCGAATCAAGGCAGAGGTCGAGAACGCTGGTTTCTTCCCGACTTCAACGGCTCATGGCGTGGCATCGCGATCGGTCCGGCCAACAATGGTTCAGCTTGAGATAGAGCCCGACGCGCTGCTTTCAGGTGATGCCAAGACAAGCTTCTTCCAGGCAATGGATGGGTCGGGCAAGCGCGACTCCTTTGAATGGATAGTCTCGGGTCGCCGCGGCGACACCGTGACCCTGCGGGTCGTGTCCCAGAAGGGCGGCCAGGATTCAGCCAACATTACACTCCGATAGACGCCATGATGAACCCGAAGATGCACGTGCGACCAGTCCAGATTCTGCTCGCAGTCCTGCTCGCGGCGTTCGGCTCGGATGCGGCACTCGCCCAGTCGGCGTCGGATGCAAAGTTCAAAGTCCGCCTCGACTTCAATCGGTGGCACGACTACGACGAACTCAAGGAGGACATGCTTACGCTTGAAAAGGCGTATCCGAAGTTCCTCAAGTACTCCTCACTCGGCAAGAGTCACGCCGGTCGCGACATCATGATGATGACCATCAACAACCCGGATACGGGTGGCGAGATGGAGAAAGCGGCGATGTACATCGAGGCCAACGTCCACGGAAACGAAATCCAGGGGAGCGAGGTCAGCCTGTACACGATCTGGTATCTGATGGAACACTACGGGCGCAACGAAATGGTCACACGCCTCGTGGACGAGCGGGTGTTCTACATCGTACCAACCGTCAACCCTGACGGACGCCAGTACTTCATGGAAGGCACGGGATCAGGTGCGCGCACAGGACACGTCCCCGTTGACAGCGACAACGACGGCCTGTTTGACGAAGACGGTCCCGATGACCTCAACGGCAACGGCGTCTATGACCAGATCCGGAAGTACGTGCCCGGGGAGGGTACGCACCGAATCAGCCACCGCGACCCGCGGATGCTTGAGCCCGTGCCCGATGGCGAAAAGGGCGACTACGTCCTGCTGGGTACTGAAGGGATAGACAACGACGGCGACGGCCGAATCAACGAAGACCCGGTCGGCGGTTACGATCCGAACCGAAACTGGGGCTCAGACTGGCAGCCGAACTACATACAGGGCGGCTCGATGGACTATCCGTTTCAGCTTCCGGAGGCCCGGGCGGTGAACGACTTCCTGATGAGTCATCCGAATATCGCGGGAGTCCAATCGTACCACAACAGCGGCGGCATGATTCTTCGCGGACCCGGCGCTGAGTGGCAGGGTACGTACCCGCGCGAAGACATCGACGTCTACGACAAGCTCGGAGAAACGGGCGAGCGGATGCTCCCGTACTACGACTACATCGTCATCTGGAGCGGCCTCTACACCGTGCACGGCGGATTCATCGACTGGACCAACGATGGACTGGGCATCATCTCTTTCTCGAACGAGTTGTGGAATGGCGGACAGTACTTCAACAGTCCCAAGCTGAAGGACCAGCAGGAGGATCCGGAGAATCCGATCGAGCCTCGTCGCGCCGGTTACTTTTTCGACGACTACCTGGAGTTTGGCGAACAGTTTGTCGAGTGGGAAGAATTTGATCACCCGGAGTATGGCAAAGTTGAGCTAGGCGGCTGGAAGAAGATGCGCGGGCGCGTGCCGCCTCGCTTCATGAACGAAGAGCTGTCGCATCGAAACATGGCGTTTACGCTCTACCAGGCAGATGAAATGCCGATGATGGCAGCCGCAAACGCCAGCGTGGAGAAACTGGACGGCGACGTCTACCGTGTGCGGGTTGATTTTGAGAACACGAAGATCGCGCCTACGATTACCGCGCGGGCGGCAGAGAACAACGTTGTACGTCCCGACCTCATCACCGTGCAGGGCAGGAACGTGGACGTTATCTCCGCGGGCTGGGTCACCGACCGTTATCGGAACGCGTCTACTGATCTTATCGATCAGCACGACCTGAACCGAATCCAGATTCGCAGTGGTCACCCCGGGCACACAACGCGCACGATCGAATACCTGGTACGCGGATCGGGCGATGCAACAATTCGATACGACAGCGTCAAAGGTGGAGACGCAGAGGTGACGGTTCGACTTCGCTAGAAGTACGACTGCAGCACGGTTGCGCTGTGATTGCAGTGCACTTGCCGTGCGCTTGCAGTGCACCTGCAGTGCGCTTGAGTTATGGAACAGGAGCAACACGAGTCTGAGCTTCGGGATGTCGATGCGCGCGACGTAGATCCGGGGAGCGGCAATCGCAGCGCCGGCAACCACCGCGGGCGGGCGATTTCGGAGCAGATCGGATTCTACCTGTGGCGCGGTGGACTGGCGTTCAGCGGTTCCTACCTCGCCGTGCGCGGGTTTATCAGGGGATTTCGTGCCGTTCTGGAGCTGGGCGTACCCGTCCAGCTTGCGGTGGGGCTTTCGTTTATCCTCATCGGGTTCGTCTTGTTGTTCGGATCGCTGATTGTCGAGCGCGTCCTCGACGCGCGGTCAGAACGCGGGCTTCGCGACATGTAACCCGGAGGCAACATGGTTCGAGGAATGCGCATACTCGGAGTCGCCTTAATGGGCGTCGGACTC
>JAUIJQ010000118.1 GCA_030431165.1 Rhodothermia bacterium
CGGAAGTCAGAGAGCGCGGTCTCTATCCTCTTGAGTTCACTGTTCCGATGAAGAACGTTGAACTCAACCGCGTCTGACCTAGCCATCGCCCACGAGAGAACTGTTTGCCATTGCGCTTCATCATCGTGGGCTCCCTCGACGATGAAGCTTATCCGTGTCGTCCTGTCGTCAGCCATGCTCAAGTGCGTCTTTCACCGCCCGGTAGCTCTTGCCGCTCCAAAGCATCAGCGGGTGGGCTGGCACGGACAGCGGTATCATCGTACCTACCGGCATTCTTGAACTCGACGCGGGAATAATCGACAGGTCCCAGCGCGTCCAGATCGAAACAAAACCGGCACGTGCGAGCACTTCGGCATCTTCATTCAGGTTGTCGAGGAAACCACTGCCAGGCCGCATCTGAATCCCAGCTTCGTTTCGAAGGAGATACGCCGCAAGGCTTCCGTTGTGGGGCGTCGAGATCGTCACAAAGCGCCGAACGCGTGTGAGTCCGTCAAGCCGTTGGAGGTAGTAGCGTGCAATCAAGCCTCCCATACTATAGCCAACGAGACTGAACGGGCGGCCATCCGAAAACAGGTCGTGCAGGTAATCGCGAAGCTGCAGCGCCATGGCGTCAAGTCCGCCTCGCCCCGTAATCGGGGTCAGGTGTGGTCGATACGTTTGCCATCCCTGCTGCGTCAGAAAGCGGGACAGTCCGCTCAACATGGCAGGGGTATCGAGGAAGCCATGTACGAGTACCACATCTTTCACGGAATTGCTACTGAAGGATGAGTTTTCCCAGAACGACTGTTCCGACGATCGCCGCGCCGACCATGTACGTCAGAGCCGAGACGAACGCGTAGCTTGCGAGGCGACTTCGCCAGGTTGGCGAATCGGCTTGCGGCGGTACCAATACGCTGAAATCAGCGTCTGAGACAATAGCTAGTCTCGAAAGCTCAAGGCCCGGCGGCGTCGAGAAGAGATGTTGCAGTGATGTGTTGGCAAGATGCTTCTGCGTTCCAACATCTTCGCGCGCCAGTTTCATGAGCTCCAGACCAAGCCGTGCCAGCCCTGGTCGCGTAGCCTGCAGTACCGCGAACTCCTCGTACTCAAACATGTACGCGATGCGTACGCTACGTGTGCTCTCCGGCATCTGCTTTTCCAGGGAATCAATAAGCGGATCAAGTGGAGTGACAGGAGTCATTGGGATTTGCGGTTCGAATGCTAGAACAGCAGGCTGATGAAGTACCCTGTCCCAACAAGCGCTGACGCTATGACATACAGCAAAGCAAAGCGAAGCCCACGGCCCAGGAAGTCATTCGAATGGGCCTGTGGTTCAGGATAGGTCGTCGCTTCAGTCAGCGAATCGAAGACCTCAATTCGAACGACAACAGGATCAATCGAGGGTGCGAGCGTCTGCCCCAGTCGCGAGTCGCCGACAGCGCTTGTTGATACCTCAGGGTCACTGGCGAGCTTCAGAAACTCGATACCCATCCTCATCAATCCGCCCTGTGTTGCGACGATCTCGATTCTGCCGTGGTCCTCATAAGCCAGGCGAACCGACCCGGCTGCTTCCGGAATCAGTTGATCGATCTCGTCGATGAGTGTGTCTCGCTCGGCCATCGGCTATCCCTGGCACGGTTCAAAAATTGTCTCATGTTGTCTTCAGACTACGTTAATTGGAACAGACCGCTCACAACGCGCAGTCGCTTTCGAAGCCAAGGTACAATGCGCCGGTAACTGTTTCGGAAGCCGTCGCTCTCGAGCCACCAAAGAGACAATGAACCCCCAAACAAGCCTCGTATTGCGAGAGACGGCGTTTACGGTAGTCGCCTTTATGGTCGCCGTCTACCTGCTATACGTCGTCGCGGTGTGGGGCATGCAGGACTTCCTCGAAGAAGGGCCACTAAAAGAGTACGTCACGAATCCGGCTGTACACGTTGAGCTTCTGCTCTCCGGGCTCCTGTTTGGCGGATTGGTAGGCCTCATAAACCGATGGACCGATTCCCTGCATCTGCGACGCCGACCGGTCGGGCAGATTGTGCTCATCCGAACCGTGTTGTACGTGGTGGGGCTGACGCTTGTGATCGGTTTGATCTTCGCCGTTGTGTCTGCTTTTGTGTTGCCGTGGGACACGGTCCTCGAACTCTTCGCAATCATTACGCCGCGCTATGCGCTGGTTTTCCTCCTCTGGCTTTCGGTCACAGTTGCCACGATCAACCTGATGCTTGAACTGGAGCGGATTCTCGGATTCGGAAACCTGTGGCGCATTTTCGTCGGGCGGTATCGACGGCCTGAGCGGGAGACTCGCGTCTTTGCCATGCTCGATCTCAAGGGCTCCACAACGATCGCCGAGCGGCTTGGTGATCAACGTTACAGTCAGCTACTCCAGGATTGTTATAGCGACCTGACGCCCGTCGTCCTGCAATACGGCGCCTCCATTCTGCAGTACGTTGGGGACGAAGTACTACTTACGTGGAACGCCGGTCGTGGTCGGCACGGCCTGCGAGCAAGCGTCCGCGCTTCGCTTGGCTACCAGGAGCGTCTGGCACAGAGGCGCACGTACTATCTCGAACAATTTGGAATCGAGCCGATATTCAGAGCCGGAATTGCGGTTGGGCCGGTAACCGTGACGGAGGTCGGCGACGTCAAGCGACAGATTGTCTACAACGGCGATGTCCTGAACACGGCCGCGCGGCTGCTCGAGTTGTGCAAAGATCGCAACGACAGGCTTGTCGTATCTGACGCGGTCGGCGAGGGCATCGCTGACGACGCCGATATCCGAACAACCTGGCGAGAAGTGGTTGAGCTTCGCGGAAAGCAGGATCTCGTGGAGGCGATTGGGCTGGAGCCCGCCGCTTCCGCGTCTTTCCACACTACGTGACCGGACGCCTATCCACGTTTCCCCGTATCAACTTTCGGAGCCGGATGCCCGCTGCTTGCGCAGTATCCGGACAACGCGATTGTACACAACAAGCGCCACCAGCTCTGAATCTCCGCCCGTTGTGTTGACGAACTGTACCACGACGGCGTCAATGTCTTTGTGATAACGGGCAATGCTCTGGTATCCGAGCAGCCAGCCTTTGTGGCCGTACTCATATACGGATGAGTAGATCGCCTGCTCGTCGGCATTCAGTAGTGAGCCGTCATTCAGCGCCCTGAGGAAAACGCCCACGTCGCGCGCGGTCGCCACCATCGATCCGCCCGGCGAGACGTGTTCAACGGATTTGAAGTCATCCTCGTACGGATTGTGGTAACCGCTGGAGACATCCGCCAGATCTACCTCGCTCAGGTAGCCGTATGTGTCGGACAGCGCAAGCGGATCAAGGATGGCTTCCCGGATATATTGCCGATTGCTGTAGCCAAGCACCGTGTCCACGATGCGGCCAAGGAGCAGGTAGTTCGTGTTGGAATAGCGGTAGTCGGTGTCTGGGGCGAAGTCAGCGGGCTTGTCGAGGACCAGTGCCAGGGTTTCACTGAAGTCCGATGTCGGATTCGCCCAGTCGTAGGTCGGATGATCTGTGTAATTCGGGATACCGCTGCGATGCTGTATCAGCATCCGGATTGTTATCTGATCAGCGTGCTCAATTCGGCCGACAAGCGCCGGCATGTAATCGGCGAGCGTGTCATCCAGTGATAGTTTCCCGGCGCTGACGAGTTTAGCGGTTGCTGTCGCGAGATACAGCTTGCTGATGCTGGCAATCTTGAATAAACCGGTTGGGTCGACTGGAATCTGTTTCGCGCGATCCTTCCAGCCGGCACCGTACAGCGCAGGTGCTTTGCCTGCCTCGTCGACATACACGATGATGCCGTCAACACCGCGGGCCGTTGCGTCGTCAAGTTGTTGCTGAACCGAGCCCGGTAGGGGCGTCAGCCATGCCAGGATGCCATCCCATGGTGGGAAGACGACGATGCAGACGATCGCCACGATCGGCATGACGACTCTGAGTACGCGAATGGTGCGGGATGTTTTCAAGCGGTGCAGGCTAACTATTCGCCGAATACCGCCATCAGCGCGGCGATCAGCATGACGCTTGTTATCGGACCCCAGAGGCGTCTTTCAGCAAGTGATGGCGTTATCCAGTTTGCAACCGTTGTTAACGCCTGAATTATCAATGCAGTCCATCCGGTCCATCGAGGCCATCCCGGCTGCACCTCCGCGGCTGACAGAATGCCGCAGGCCATAAACAGCAGGAGCAACACGGAAACGCCGGCAAAGACGCGGCCTTGTACGGGAAGGGGCCCGGCGTGGCTCCCGCCCTGCGTCAGATGAGCCCACGGTGCACCGGCAATGAGGCAAAGTTGGAAGCCAATCACACCAACGATGCCCACTGAATAGACGATTGTCGCTGTTGCCGCCATGTGGAATACTGTTGAACTGTAGAAACGGTGGGAGGGTCCGGTTACGGCCGCTCGGGGTTCTCCAACTGCTGTATCAAGGTAGCCATGTCGATCAACTCCCACTCCTCTACAATCCGACCTTCTTCTACGCGACTGTGAACGATGCCCGAAACGGATACTGAGCGGCCGGTTGGTGGCATATCCATGAGCGGGCCGGTGTGCGTTCCCGTAAGTGTGAAGGCTGTTGCTACCTGCGTGCCATCGCCAAAAATGTTGTCGATTTGAATGTTCAGGTCCGGAAGCGCAACGCGGTAGCCGGTGAAAAGTGCCTGCAGCGAAGCGCGACCTTTGAGGGTCTCACCTGGCGCGCGATAGATGTAGTCGTCATGCAAGAGTTCGCGGAGAACTGCATAGTTCTCACTGTTGATCACGTCCTGAATTAGTCGACGAACAAGGGACTGTGCCGCGTACGCAGTTGAGTGGGTGGTTCGGCTGTTGGATACTTGTTTTGGCGCGTTCATGATGTGTGGCCTGTAGTTGACGTTGTGCTGGTCGTGGTCGGAATGCCGGCGATCCGCCAATAAAGTCGGACGGCCACAGTCGCCGCGATCCGTACGACGCGCCAAAATTTGTGCAGGCTATGCCAACGTCACTCTCGACGCATGCGAATCAAGCCAATGAGCAGAACGGTCCCCATAATGAGGTTCAGCAGAACAAAAGAGGTTGCAACCTCGACTATATAGCTCGGGTCGGTGAAGAGCACGTCGGCGGGCGTCCATGGGTCGCCGGTTTTGCCCGGCGTGATCGGGACGACGAGGGCGATGAGTAGCGCCGTGCCCTCCGCAAGGAGAAACACCGCCAGCCAGTCAGACCGGCGGCCGCGATTGTTTGACGAACTGCCCTCCATGGACTTCGGTCCGGGTGCGTGGTTGGTGCCTGATCGAAATGAATCTCGGAAACTAGCCGGATTTCACAAAGGTAGCGGCGTACCACTGCGTCGCGTCCTGTATCCGCAGCACATACGTTCCGGCGGCGAGTCCACCTATCGCAATCTGGAATTGAAGCGACCCTGGATTTTCTGGTCGAACAAGACGCACTTTGCCTCAAGGGTCATCGCGTCGTGTTTACGTGATCAACGACCAGGTCTTCCAACGCCGTCAATCGAACTTTCAGCTCTTCAAGGCTCGACGTTCTGAGCCTGAAGAACATGCCAACTGTTGACAGTATCGCGACAAAAAGCGCTACAAGGCCAACGACTCCAGCGAGCGGTACGAGTGATCCCCACTCTGACCCCGAAGGCATTATTCCGGAATCAACCAACCGGCGGACCTGAAGGAATTGCTGGAACACGATCGTTCCATAAAAGAGAATCGCCAGGCCTGTAACAGACCACGCCGCAGTTGATATTCTGCGAATGCGCTGGTCTTTGCCCTTTTCCATTTCGACCTGTCGCCAGAGCTCGTCTGGTACGGATTGTGGTTTGATGCTCATGGGGTTCACCTTTAGTAGGGGTCAATCTCGTTCTCGAAAATCTGCTTCAGATGCGCCTTGGCGTGATGCAGCCGCGAACGCACACTTCCGATGGGCGCACCCGTAAGGAGCGCGATCTCGGCGTAGCTGAACTCCTCCCAGTACCTGAGGACAACCACTTCCTGGTGTGCCGGGCTCAGCCTCGAAATCGCCCGCTTGACCGCTTCCAGGTCAAGCACCTCTTTCAAGGATTCGTCGGTTGCCGGCGGCCAGTCGATCGCGTCATCGTGTTGGTGTTCAACCAGCTTGTCGGTCCGCCTCCGGACGCGCAAGTGATCAATGCCGGCGTGGCGCACCACGCGATATAGCCATGGTTTGAACCGATTCGGATTCTCCAGCCCTTTGATCTTTCGCAGCACCGATATCCATGCCTCCTGCTGCACGTCCGGTGCGAGGTCGGATCCAACCAGGCTTCGTAGATACCTGAACGTGTTATCCGCAAATTGCCGGTACAAACGGTGGAAAGGCATCTTCGTCACCGGTCTGACATCTGAGGACGAGAAAGGTCGTCTCCAGTTGGCTTCTGGATTGATCCGGCTTTGCGTTCACGTTCTCGGTCTGGAGGTCTCGGTCTGGAGGTCTCGGTCTGGAGGTCTCAGTCTAGAGGTTTCAGTCTAGAGGTCTCGGTCTGGAGGTCGGTCTGGAGGTCGGTCTGGACTGACATCCGAAATACACTCTCCGGGCGCATTAAGCTTATACTGCCTGCAGTAGTGACGGAGGGGGTGGTAGGTTAGTTCAACGTGTGTCGAAAAATCTTGCAGATGAATTGCGGTCTTGCAAACGGATGCCTGTGAACAAACGCATGTTGCCCTGGATGCTATGCTGCGTGGTGCCGCTGTTACTTGGCGCCTGTGCCACACCTGTCGCGACGTTGGACAGCCGCACACTGGCCGACGTCAATGAAGCACTTGCCGCGAAATCAATGCAGCCGCTGAGCGTGACGTTCAATAGCTCACGGGTGACAACAGAAGTATTTCACGCGTTTGTGACAAGCGATAGCCTCCACTTCCAGAAGTCGCCATTGAGCAATTCGCCAAGGCTTGCCGTTCCAATCATAGACGTCATAGAAATCTTTACGCCTCGCAAAACACATGCGTCGCGCGGGGCCCTGTTTGGCGCGGCACCGGGAGCCGGGCTGCTCCTCGCAACGCTGATCGTGGGACCTGGATGTGATTCGGGACACTGTCTGACGGAGTACCAACTCACGGTATTCTTTACCTCGGTGGGTGCCATAGCCGGTGGCCTGGCTGGTCTCTTTGTCGGCGGCTCAGCAACCAGAACGAAGAAGGTCATCTACTATTCCGGGCCGGTAAGTCGGTACCATGGGGCACTGTGACGTCCGGGTAAAATCCGAGATCGACTTAGCAAGGGCGTTGCTGACGTGTACATTGATGTGGCGCAAGTGCATTGCGATCGTCGTTTTCACGCTGCTCCCATACGAGGCAGGACGCGTCGCGAACGCCATCCGTGACCATCTAAACCTGCTTTGCTTGCACCCGTGTCAGACTGGTCCTTGTCGCGACACATCGCTCACGGTTTGCTCGTCGGGGCACTCAGTGTCGGAAATGCGCATGCGCAGGAGTGTGATAGGCCGCCGAGCGCCACCGCCGTTCTTGATGTCAATGACGTACGTGCGCTACTGGTTAACAGTGGAGGGTTGGTTGTGCCTGAACCGACGGCCTACGAGGTACCGAAGGGGAGTGGTGTGCGCGCAATGTATCACGTCGGACTTGCGGTTGCGGGTCGACGGGATACCAGCGTAGCGGCCACAGTGTTTAGCCTGAACCGTCAATCCGACTATCGGGCCGGTCCACTTGACGACGGCGGTGACGTGCCGGTCAACTGTGTGCTGTACGACAGGATCTGGTCCGTTACTCAGGCCGATATAGACGCGTACGAAACTACGGGCATCGCCAGCTCGGATCTTTCCAGTTGGCCGACCGGATTGGGCGCCCCAACGCTTTCGACGGGCGGGTCAGAAATCGACGTGCTCGACCAGCCCATCAACGCCCGCAAAGATCGTGTAATAAATCTCGAAGCCGGAGAACGCCCGACGATGTTCGGCGAACAAATGGCATGGTGGATTACAAACGACCGTGCCGACGATCGTGCGGACAGCGGCGACGCGTCCGTCGGATTGGAGGTACATACAACCGCGTTTGCGTCATCATCGGTTGACGCGCTACGTCACACAACATTCTATAGACACCGCATCTACAGTCGCGACGAGAAGAGCCTCGCGGATGCATACGTCGGCCTCTTTGTGGATGGAGACATCGGATTTG
>JAUIJQ010000119.1 GCA_030431165.1 Rhodothermia bacterium
TACCGCAGCGCTTCTTCAAGGGCGTCGGTCAGCTTTTCCCGCGTCGCGGCAAACCCGATACCGATGGAGGACCCCAATCGAGCCGGCTTGACGACACAAGGCAGACCGGGGTGGCCAAGCAATTCGTCCAGGACCGTCTCTTCGCGGCCGGCCCATTCCGACTCCCGGATCTCGGCGTACTCGACCACGGGTATCCCCGCGTCCCGGCACAGCATCTTCGAGACCGACTTGTCCATCCCAACGGATGAACCAAGAACGCCCGAGCCGGTGTACGCAACGTCGAGCGTCTCGCAGATACCCTGCAGCCCACCGTTTTCGCCGGAGCCACCGTGGATTCCGATAAATACAACATCGAGGTCAGCAACTGCCCTGACACCCAGGCGCCGACGTTCCAGCAACCGCAGCTTGCCCCGCACCGCCGGGTCAACAAGAACCGGCGTCGCGTCACGAATAACCGACGGGATATCCTTGAACCGGCCAAGCTCCAACAGATGCCCGCCGGTATACCATGCGCCGTCTTTGGCGATATACAGTGGGACCGGATGAAACCGCTCCGTGTCAAGCGCAGCGGCAGCCTGGAGCGTCGAAATGATCGACACCTCGTGCTCCGGTGACATGCCACCGAATACGAGGCCAACGGTGAGGCGGCCGTCCATCTGAGGTGGTGGGTTTGACTTAACTTGGTGTACCCGTTGACGATCACACGGATACCTTGAAGCTCGCGATCATATCCGACATACACGCCAACCTGCAGGCGCTAACCGCTGCACTGAAGGTGATTGAAGACCGCAAGGTCGACGCAATATACTGTCTCGGCGACATTGTCGGGTACGGACCAGACCCCGCCGCTTGCGTAGACCTTGTCCGCAAGGAGTGCACGCTTTCTGTTCGAGGAAACCACGATGAAGCGGTGGCTCTCGAGCGACACCTTTCGTGGCTCCCCAAGGATGCCCAGAAGGCGGCGGCGCACAATCGGCAGAAACTATCCGACGATCAGTTGGAGTACCTGGCAGGGCTGCCGCTGGTTGTTGAGCAGAACGGATGCTGTTTCGCCCACGCATCGCCGGGACATCCGGAGCGTTGGCTGCGCCTCGATACCCTCGCAGAGGCGCTCGACCAGTTCAGCGCGTTCTCGAGTGACGTGTGCTTCATCGGACACACGCACATCCCGGCCATCGTCTCAGATCGTCTTGGGGTGCTGCGCATCCGTCCCGGGCATCGGTATCTCGTGAATGTCGGCAGCGTTGGGCAGCCACGCGACGGCGACGCCCGCGCCTGCCTTGGATTCTTCGACACCACCGAATTCGACTTCGAACTTGTGCGCGTTTCTTATGACGTCGAGTCCACGCGGCAGCGCATCAAAGAGGAGCGTCTCCCTCGCCGACTGGGCAAGCGACTGCTCGTCGGCCACTAGCGCAGCCGCAGGCATACGCTCGGGGTGCGGCGCCAATGTGCCGTTGCGATCAACTCGCGTTGTCGACCAGCCGCCCCTTGTTGTAAACGGCCCACGCCCGTCCGACCATCTGCGCGCCGACGAACGGCGTATTGCGACTCTTGGACTTGATGTGCCGTGACTCGAATGTCCAGCGTGAGGTCGCGTCGAAGACCGTCAGATTTGCGGCCTCCCCAACTTCAAGCTTCGGCTGCGGGATTCGAAGGATTTCGCGGGGGACCGTCGTGATCTTTTTCACGCACTCCTCGACCGACAACACATCGTGCTGTATCAGCTCACGGCCAACTAGTCCCCAGGCGGTTTCGAGTCCGATAATCCCGAATGGCGCCGCTACAAACTCGACCTCTTTTTCGAACGACGCGTGCGGTGCGTGATCGGTGCAGATCGCATCGATTGTACCATCGCGAAGTCCCTCTTTTATCGCATCGATGTCGCGCTGCGTACGCAGGGGCGGATGCATCTTCATGTCCGTCGAGTAATTCGACCGCTCCACCTCTTCGTCGGTTAACGCGAAGTGGTGGGGACACACTTCTGAAGTGATGGACACACCCCGCGCTTTGGCGCGCCTGACCAGTTCTACCGCGTGCGCGGTTGAGATATGCGCAACATGCACGTGGCCTCCGGCAAACTCAGCGATGAGCGCGTCACGGGCAATCATAACCTCTTCGGCGAGTGACGGGATTCCCGGAACACCGAGCCGCGTCGCAACAGCGCCCTCGTGCATGTGACCGTGCGCATTCAGCGTGAGATCTTCCATGTGGTTGATGATGGGCCGATCCAGCATGCTGCTGTACTCAAGTGCCCGCCGCATGAGTCCGCTATCCTGCACCGGTGATCCATCGTCACTGAACGCGACGGCGCCGCCGGCAACGAGATCCGCCATCTCGGTGAGGTCCTTTCCGGCACGATTCCTCGAAACGCATGCGATCGGATACACATCTACGGGCGTCGCCTCGGCTCGCTCGATGATGTACTCCACGACGTCTCGCGTATGGATAGGCGGGTCGGTGTTCGGCATACACGCAACCGCGGTAAACCCGCCGGCTGCCGCGGCCCGTGCACCTGTCTCGATCGTCTCTTTGTGCTCCTGGCCCGGGTCACGCAGGTGAACATGCATGTCCATCCACCCGATGCTGATCAACCGCCCCGAACAATCGTACTCGGGTAATCCGGGTGCGTGAAGTCCCTCTCCGATTTCGGCAATCACGCCGTTTCGGACCAATATATCAGATGCGGTACGAGACCCAGAAGCCGCATCGAGGAGTACTCCCCCACGGAGTAGAATGTCAGGCGTGTTCGCCATGTCGAGTCAATCAGGTGGACACATAGAACGTCCCCCAAGATACACAACCACCCTGACGGCGACGCTACAAATGCTCGCGAAGGTACTCGGTAATCATGGTAAACAAATGCAACCGGGCACCTTCCCCGTAGATGCTGTGATCCCGCCCGGGATACATCATCATGTCGAACTGTTTTCCAGCCCGCTGCAGCTTTTCAACCATCTGGACCGACTGTTGAAAGTGCACATTGTCGTCCAGATCACCGTGCACCAGCAATAGCCGCTGATCAGCGGCCAATCGGTCGGCATACGTGAGCGGCGCCGCCACATCGTATCCACCCGGATTCTTCGACGGCGTTGACATGTAGCGCTCGGTGTAGATCGAGTCATACAGACGCCAGTCCGTGACCGGTGCAACCGCAATGCCGGCTTTAAACGTTTCCGGGCCGTCCCCCGTCAGCATCGACATCAGCGTGACGTAGCCCCCGTACGACCAGCCCCAGATCGCGATCCTGTCGGCGTCGATATAGTCCCGTGCGCCGAGCGACCGCGCGGCGGCAATCTGGTCGGCCGACTCCAGCACGCCAAGCTGCAGGTGTGTCTGGCTCTCAAACGCCTTGCCCCGGCCACCCGTCCCGCGGCCGTCCACGCTGGCAACGACAACATCAAGTTGCTCGGCCAGATACGCGTGCCACAAATACCGTGAGCCTCCCCAATCATCCACAACCGTCTGCGACCCCGGCCCTCCGTAAACGTACAGGACCAACGGATACGCGCGTCCAGGATCAAAATCTGTTGGCCGGATCAAGTACGCATCCAGCGCATCACCATCTGCGCCCGTAACGGTTGTGAACTCCGGTGCCGGAAGCTCAAACGTGGCGAGCCGTTCACGCAGGGTCTCGTTAGCCTCCAGCGTTTTGACGCGCTCACCACCCGTCGAATGCAGAGACACAACGGTCGGCGCAATCGCCGAAGCATGGGAGTCAATGAAGTACCGCATGTCGGGGGAAAAACCCACTCGATGGGTACCCCGATCCATCGTCACGCGCTCGGGCGACGGACCAATAGCCGTCTCTGGCGCATCAACCGACACATCAATGCGGTACAGGTGCCGTTCGATCGGACTGTCTATCGTCGCTGTGAAGTAAGCGCTTCCGGATTGCTCATCAACGCCGTGAAACTCCGTTACTTCCCAGCGCCCACTTGTGATGGCGGTCTCGAGGTGGCCGTCGGTCCGATACAGGTAAAGATGGTTGTAGCCAGATCGATCGCTGAGCCATACAAAGTGATCGCCGTCGTCAAGGAACGTAATCTTGTTGTCGCCGGTCGTGACCCAGGTGTCATCCGACTCGGAGAGAATCGTTCGGGGCAACAGCGAATCGGGATGCGCAATCATCAGGTCGATGTTGTTCTGCGCCCGGTTCATGTGGATGAACCACAGGCGAGCCCCCGTGCCGTCATCCGGCGTCCATCCCATCTGAGCGATGTAGCCCGTCGAGTCGCTCTTGTCGGCTGACCACGTATCGCTGTCGATGTACCGGATGGTCCCGGTGTCAACCCCTGCAACGCCGATCTTGATGCGACTGTTGGCCTCCCCGGCTTTCGGGTAGCGGTAGCGCTCAAACGAGGGGTACTGGGATCTCAGGTCAACCAGGGCAAATTCACGCGTCTCCGTTTCGTCGAGCTTGACAAACGCGATGCGCGATCCGTCGGGGCTCCATGCCCAGCCGTCGCTTAGACCAAACTGCTCTTCGTACACCCAGTCGTACGTCCCGTTGATTATCCGCCCCGACGAGCCGTCGTACGTAAGCTGCCGCTCGCGCCCGGTGAAAAGATCAACGACAAACAGATTCCGGTTTCTGACAAAGCCTACGTGACGCCCGTCGGGACTGAACTTCGCAAACTGTTGCAGCCCGGCACTTCGACGGGACAGCGGACGCAGCAGGCCTGTATCGATCTCATACAGGTAGTAGTAGCCCAACGTGTTATCCCGCCACAGGCGCTCGGTATCCGCAAGAATGAGCACCTTCGACCCGTCGTCACTCAGCGAAAAGCCTTCGATCTGAATCTGCTCCCGTGTGTCGGTTGCAACGAGCGCGTCGCCGGGCACAAGAACCGTCTCGCTATCGTCGGCGAGGTTGTATCGAACGAGACTGGTAGCACCGGTTTCCTCGTCGAGTACGGCATACATCACATTCGCGCCTTCGTCAGCCCAGCGTCCCATGAGGAATGGTGCCTCTGACAGAAATCGCGAGTCATGGATCTGCTCGAGCGACGGAACCTGGTCTCCCGCGGGCTGCGCCACCGCGGGCCGGCACCACGTGGCCGGGAAAGCCAGCGAGGCGAGTAGTATTATCCGCCATAAAACCGTCATAACGCGTTGGTACACGGATAATGGCGATCGGTTCGCGCGGCTTGTCCCCGCCCGTCCTGCCGCCGTTCAACTCAGCAGCTCGTCTGAAGTCTATTCCATGTCGATTACAAGGGCCCTGATTGACCTCGACCGCCTGGTTGCAAACGCCGGTGTATTCCGGGAAGCCGCCCCGGATGGGATGGATATCATGGCGGTCGTGAAGGGTGATGCGTACGGCCACGGAGCGGTCGCTTGTTCGCGCGCGCTGGTAGACGCCGGCATTCGCTGGCTTGCGGTTGCAACGCTCGAAGAAGCCGCCGCACTGCGGGAGAACGGCATCGACGAGCACATCCTTGTGTTCGCGCCGCCGCTGGCAGACCGGTTGCCTGCGTACGCCGCGTTGAATGTCGACATCACAGCGGTTTCGATCGAGGTACTCGAAGCGATCGTTGCTTATCGTCCCGAGTTGGTCGAGCGCCTGCATGTCAAGGTCGATACGGGGATGTCGAGACTGGGAATCCAGCCGCCGGATATTGGACGGGCCGCTGCGATACTGCATTCAACGGGCTACAGGCCACGCGCGATCTGGACGCACCTGGCGCACTCGGCTTCGCGCCCCGATCCGCGGTCTGTTGATCAAGACCGCATACTGCGCACGGTTGCGGCTGATCACGGACTTGCCGACGTCCCCAGACACATCCTGAATACGGGCGGATTTGTCCATCACAAAGAATTGCGCCGTGCTGAAGACCCGCTCGCGCGAATCGGAATTGGCCTGTACGGGATCGCCCTGACGTCAGCTCCGCCCGCTGACCGGCTGCAGCCGGTAATGCGCGTTTTGTCGCGTGTACTGCAGGTCAAACACGTAGAGGCCGGGACCGGCGTTTCGTATGACCATACATGGCGAGCGCCCGAGGCTACGCGTATCGCCACGATTGGCGCGGGGTACGCGGATGGCGTTCCCCGACTGCTGTCAAATCGGGGGGCGGTCGGGTTTCCGGGACCGGGTACAAGCCATCCAATTGTCGGGCGCGTCTGTATGGACATGATGATGGTCGATATCGGGCCGGCGCCCGAGGCTGCGACGAGCGACATCGCGACCGGCGACGAGGTGGTATTGCTTGGTACCGGCGGACCAACGGCTGCCCAGGTCGCGCACTGGGCAGATACGATCTCTTACGAAATCTGTACCGGGCTTGGTGCCCGCGTGCCCCGCGAGTATGCCGACCGGGCGGGGCAATAGGTTCGGCGCGGGGTTTCCTGAAAGTGGCGCGGAAGGTGTATATTGTGAAGATTCTCTATAACCCCCCGTTCCGATGCCGATCACGTCTGATCCCGCAGAAATCAACATACTCCTTGTCGACGACGAGGAGGACGTTGTAGAAATCGTTTCGCACTTCCTTCAGCAAGAGGGATTCACGATCCACAAAGCTTTTGACGGCGAAGAAGCGCTGACAAAAGCAACATCCGACATTGACCTGATTGTCCTGGACATCATGCTTCCGGGGCTCGACGGCTACGAGGTCTGCAAGCGACTCCGCTCGCGGGTGGAGACAGAGACCATCCCGATCATTTTCCTCAGCGCAAAGATCGAAGAGGAAGACCAGGTCAAAGGCCTGATGGTTGGTGGTGATGCGTACCTGACGAAACCGGTTTCGCCGCAGGTCATTCTCGCACACGTCAAAGCGATTCTCCGCCGCAGCGGTGTTGAGGAAAGCCGCACGCTGCAAGTCAACGACCTCACGATCTTTGAGGACGAGTATCGCGCGTCGCTTGACGGTAAGGACCTTGGCCTTACGTTGACGGAGTTCGAGCTGCTCCGCTATCTCTGTCGTCACCCGAGGAAGGCGTTTACGCGTCAGCAACTTCTGGAGACGATCTGGAAAGACGCGATGATGGTGACCGAGCGTACCGTGGATGCGCACATCAAGAACCTGCGTGAAAAGCTGGGTTCGTTTGCGCAGCACATCCAGACGGTGCGCGGCGTCGGCTACCGCTTCGTGCAGGAGGAAGTGGCCGAAGCGTAGACCCAGATCGCCGGCGAGAACACCATGGCCATATCCGGCATTCTCCGGCGACTTTCTGGACACCTCGTCCCGGCACGGGCGTCCACGCAGACGTGGATGGTGCTCACATTCGTGTTCTTCGTCGGCATCGCCGTTATAGCCGTAACGGCGTACGTGCTGTTCGTTCTGCGGGCCGAAATCAACCAGGCGCTGAACAAGACCCTCGTTGAGCAGGCGCAGCGTATCGTGTTTCAGGTCGACCGCGCTGCCACGGCTGACGTGCGTGGTCAGGTCGTTGGCAACATCGCGCGCTACGCAGACATGCGCATAACCGTTGCGTTCCAGGACTCGGTAATGTGGGACGCTGAGGGGCCGAAGTTCGCCGTCGGGCGATTGTTGTCGTTTGAGCCCGAAATGAAGACGGCGTTCATCAACGAGAACGAGATCGTCGTCCACCCGAACAGCCTTGGCGAGCCCGTCTATTACGTTACGACGCACCTGCCCGAGACGGGGTTTGTGATCCGCGTCGGCCAGCGGACGCCACCGCTTCTGAACCTGGTGAACAGGATGAAGACGACGCTCGTGGTCGGGATGATCATGGCGCTTTTCCTCGCCCTCCTTGGAAGCTGGATCGCATCGCAGCGTGTCGTGTCGCCCTTGCAGCGCATTCGCAACAGCGCACGAAGTATCAGTGAGGGCAACCTCGACCAGGAAATTCTCGTCGAGTCGCGTGCCAGCGAATTCATCGATCTTGCCGACAGCCTGAACCGCATGTCGGATGGCTTTCGAGAAAAGATCGATGAGCTCGAGCGCATGGCGCGTGTCCAGAATGAGTTCATCGGAAACGTCTCGCACGAGGTGCGCAACCCGATCTTCGCTGTTGGCGGTTACCTCGAGGCGCTGGCGACATCTTCCCTGAGCGAAGACCAGCGCAAGCTCTATGCCCGCAAGGCGATAACAAACCTCCAGCGTCTCAACACACTGTTCAACGATCTTATTGAAATTGCGCAGCTTGAGTAT
>JAUIJQ010000120.1 GCA_030431165.1 Rhodothermia bacterium
CCCTATCCGCATTCGTTTGGTCAGTTCTACACGGCCTGCACCCAGATTCTCGGATTCCGCGGTGGCCGGCATGAAGGTAAGATCACGGGGCTGAGCGGCTTCGGAAAGATCGACAAGGAGCTTTATGACAAGGTGAAGTCGACGATCAAGCGGAGCGGGCCGGACTTCGCCCTGGACAAGCGGTACTACTCAGAAGGGTTTATCAGGGGCTTTTCTTTTGGCAAGTTGAGCAGGGGAGAGAGCCTGTTCGACGCGCTACAGTACAGGAACTACAAGCGGCCTTTGAAGAAGCTGCTGGAAGGGTATCCGCGAGAAGATGTTGCTGCCGTCTTCCAGTTGCTGCTCGAAGAGGAAATGGAGAAAGTCGTTCGGCCGTTTGCTGAGCGAACAGGTCTGAAGAATCTCGCGCTTGCGGGTGGCGTGTTTGCAAACGTAAAGCTGAACAACGCACTGTTCCGCGCGCTCGACATGGAGCAGCTCTACATCTTCCCGGCCATGGGCGACAGCGGACTTGCTGTTGGTGCCGCGCTCGAGTTCCAGCAGGTCAAGCCGAAATCGTTCGACTCTGTCTACTGGGGGCCCTCTTTCAGCGACGACGAGATGGAGGTGGCGCTCAAAGCCGCTGCTGACAAAGGGTTGCACTACCGCCGCGAAGACGACGTTGAAAAGGCAATCGCCCAGCACCTCGCTGACGGCAAAGTCGTTGCCCGGTTTAACGGCGGGATGGAGTTTGGCCCCCGGGCATTGTGCAACCGAACAATCATGTATCGGGCATCAGACCCAAGCGCAAACAAGTGGCTCAACGACAGGCTGAACCGAACCGAGTTTATGCCCTTTGCGCCCGTCGCGCTCGCTGAGCGCGCGGACAAACTGTTCAAGGATATCGAAGGCACCGAGCACGCGTGCAAGTTTATGACGACGATCCTTGAGTGTACAGACTTCACCAAGGAGCACTGTCCGGCGATTGTCCACGTGGACGGGACGGCGCGACCGCAGCTTGTGACCGAAGAGATTAATCCGAGCGCCTACCGGGTCCTCAAGTACTACGAGGAATTGACCGGGGTGCCGCTCTTCGTAAACACGAGCTACAACATGCACGAGGAACCGATCGTTTGTACCCCGGAGGATGGCGTTCGCGCGTTCCTGGATTCGCGTCTCGATTTCCTCGCCATGGGTCCGTTCATCGCCTGGCTCTGATAGACGGCCCTGCGGCTATGCGTTACCGGTTCTGGATCGGCGTCCTGTTGAGCGTCGCGCTGGTGTTCTTCATGCTCCAGCGCGTCGATGTGCAGCAGATCGTGGTCTTGATTGCGGATCTTCGTGTCGCGCCGCTACTGCTCGCTGTTGTCGCCCTGCTCCTGACACTGTTCCTGAAGGCCTGGCGGTGGCGCTACCTGATGGAGTCAATCAAGCCGGTTCCGGTAGCCTACCTCTGGTCGGCCACATCGATCGGTGCGATGATTGACATGGTGCTACCCGCCCGCACCGGCGACATCGCCCGGGCGTACCTGGTTGGTCGAAAAGCGGACGTGAGCAAGATGGCCTCGCTTGCCACAATTGTTGTCGAAAAGCTGCTCGACATATTTGTCATTCTACTGATCTCTGTACCGATGCTTGCGCTGGTGTCTTTTCCAGGCGAAGAAGCGGCGTTGATTCAGGCTTTTAGAACCGGCGTTTATGTGGCCGGCGCGATCTGTATCGTAATTGTGATCGGCATGTTCGCTTTGCGAACGCGACCAATCAAATCGGCCGGTGCGATAAACCGGTTTCTTCCCTTCCTTCCAGATCGCACGCGGTCGCGGCTGGCCGACGTCGTGGATAACTTCGGTGCAGGTATGCAGACGATTCGAACCGTCGAACACCTGACGTCGACGTTTGTGTTGTCGCTTGTACTGTGGTTCACGTACGCCGTCAGCAACTACCTCGTGATCCGTTCTTTTGATCTGGAACTGCCCCTGTATGCGTCGTTCCTGTTTGTCGTATTCCAGGTTCTGGGGGTAACGCTGCCTTCGTCCCCCGGATTTATAGGAACGTACCACGCGGCCGTCGTCGTTGGATTTGCCCTGCTCGGCGTGTCTCAGGATATTGCGGTCAGCGTCGCGATTGTTATGCACGCGGCCTTTTTCTTTCCCTTCATTGTGCTCGGATTCATACTGGTGTGGAGGGAGAATCTCTCCATCCGCACATTGTCGGAACTGGAGGCCGATCCGCAATGAGTGACTCCGCGATGACGAGAGCCGCAGCGGCTGTGTATTGGGATGCCATCCTTGCGCGCGCGAACCACATCCTCGGTCTGCTTGACCGAGAGGCGTTCAGCCTGACGCGCGGGTGCCTCGATCGGACGTATTGGGCGTGGAAGTTCACCGATTTCCCGGGCGCGCGCTTTCAGGAAGGCCTGTGCGTCCTCAGTTATCTGTATGCGACCGACGGGCCGAATAACCCGTTCTACCGGCAGCGACGTCTCCTCGAATGGATTGAGGCCGGATTTGACTTCTGGGTTGGCATTCAGCGACGTTCCGGCGACTTCGATGAGGCGTATCCGTATGAGCGCTCACTCGCCGCCACCGCGTTTACGAGTCACTATCTATCTGAGGCCTGGCGCCTTGTCCAGGGCGACATGGACACCGGGGTTTCAGCCCGGTTCAAAGATGCACTTGCTCGGTCGGGTGACTGGCTGACCCGGAACGACGAAACACACGGGTTCCTTTCGAACCACCTCGCTGCTGCGGGAACCGCGCTGTACCACGCATACGAAATCTGCGGGGACGATCGGTTCAGGAAGCGGAGCGAGCACTTTATTGGGAAGATCCTCGATCACCAATCCGACGAAGGATGGTATGACGAGTATGGTGGCGCTGACCCGGGGTACCAGACGCACGGGTCGTACTACCTCGCACGATACTGGGAGTTGAGTGGTCGCGACGACGTGCGCGATTCGCTGGATCGATCATTCAGATTTCTGGCGCACTTTATCCACCCCGACGGCAGCCTCGGCGGCGAATACACGAGCCGGAACACGCAGACGTATTACCCGGCGGCGTTTGAAATGATGGCGGCCAGCAGCGGCAGCGCCGCCTGGATCGCCCAGCACCAGCTACCCGCCGTCAGAAAACTGACTGCAGCCGGACTCGGCTCGGTCGACGCGTACAACCTGTTTCCGCTGATCAACAATTATGTGTTTGCGCACCGCGCGGTAACAAGTGATTCGCGGTTGTTGGTCGAGCCGGAAGCACCTGCCTCAGATCGTCGGATCCACTTTCCCGAGGCGGGACTTCTTAAGGAGCAACGCAAGCGATACGTGGCGTACGTTGGTCTCGACAAAGGTGGCGTCGTGAAAGCCTTCGACAAAGAGACCGGTTCACTGATTTACAATGACAGTGGCTATATCGGTCAGCTTCGGAACGGTAAGTGGCTGTCGAGCCAGTGGATCGATAAGGAACGACCGGTGGCGCTCGCTGCCGATTCCGTCAACGTGTCTGGTCAGTTCTTTCAGATCAAGAAGATGGTGATGAAGCCAACCACTTTCCTCGGATTCCGGCTTTTTAGCCTGACGGCAGGGCGTATCCGGTTTCTGAGTTACTGGCTCAAGTCGGTGCTCGTGAAAGTGCTGATCTACAGGAAGCGTACGCTGGAATTGGCTATTGACCGATCCATTGCGTTTGGTGACGACGGTTTTGTTGTGACCGATCAACTGCGAGGCAACATCGGTGACAAGATTGAACAGCTCGAGTGGCGCGACATCTTTACAACGATCCACATGGGATCATCGCGCTACTTTGTACCAAACGACATGGTTGTGTCGGATGCCGAACCGTCCGATGTAGCCCGGCGCGTCGATCTGTCGAATCTGACTGAAGGGGTGACGATAACGCGTAGCGTGCGCGTCAATGGGTCCGATGCGCTGCAAGAGCGTTCGTCATCAAAACAAACCCGTGGCGCAGGCTGAACCGGACTAAACCGGAGTGGACTGAACTGTACTGTACTGAACCGGAATGACCTGGGCTGAACCACGAGCGTAATTACCGGAAAAACTACCGGCAGAAATAATGTGCGGCATTTGCGGATATATGGGGATTGAGGATCGCGATCTTGTTGTCAAGATGGCGGATTCCCTCGAACACCGTGGGCCGGACGATTCGGGCTACCTGCACGAGGGGGATGTGCACCTCGGACATCGTCGACTGAGTATCATTGACCTCAGCGGTGGCGCACAGCCCATGTCGACGCCCGACGGGCGCCTGACGATTGCCTTCAACGGTGAGATATACAACTACCGCGAGCTGCGCCGCGAGATGGAGCAGCGCGGACACCGGTTTACGA
The DNA here is from genome assembly GCA_030431165.1 of Rhodothermia bacterium. Taxonomy (GTDB): domain Bacteria; phylum Bacteroidota; class Rhodothermia; order Rhodothermales; family JABDKH01; genus JANQRN01. The sequence continues at coordinate 4,321 of JAUIJQ010000120.1, forward strand.
CCCACAGTGACACGGAAGTCCTGCTGCGCCTGTACGAAGAACGTGGCGCAGACGCCCTTGGCGAACTGAATGGCATGTTTGCCTTTGTCGTGTTTGATCGCAGTGATCGGTCGCTGTTCATCGCGCGCGATCGCATCGGGATCAAGCCGCTGTATTACCTCGACCTGCCCGGACGCCTGCTGTTCGCGTCTGAGTCCAAGGCGCTCCACTGCTACCGGGACTGGACGCCGACGATCGACCCGCTGGCGATCGACAACTATCTCGCGCTGCGCTATGTGCCGGGCGAAAGGGCGATGTTCAATGAGATCCGCCGTCTACCTGCCGGGCATTACATGACGTATGCCAACGGTCGTTCGACGATCAGGCGTTACTGGGAGCCGCCCGTCTACGAACCACAGCGCGGTCGATCTGACGCTGACTACGAGGAAGAGCTTGGCGTGTTGATGGAGGCCAGCGTGAAGCGACGCATGATCAGCGACGTTTCACTGGGTGCCTACCTGAGTGGCGGACTCGACTCGAGCATCACTGTGAGTCTGATGAGTCAGCTGAGCTCCGCACCCGTCAAGACTTTTTCGGTCGGATTTGACTACGAGCACGACGAGTTGAATGACGCGGCTGCGCTGGCAAAGCAGCTTGGCTGTGATCATCACGAAATAGCCTGCCGCGCGGAAGACGTCCTGCTGCTTCCGGATATCGTGTACCACATGGATGAGCCCATGGGTGATGCGATTACGATCCCGATGTTTCAGCTTTCGCGTGAAGCAAAGAAGCAGGTTACCGTAATTCTGACGGGGGAGGGCGGTGACGAGATCTTTGGCGGTTACCTCTTCCACAAGGTCATGTGGGCCGCCGAAATGTACCGGCGCGCAGTCCCGGGATTACTCCGCGACCATGTCGTCAAGCCACTGGTATCGGTTGTGCCGGCGGGCGCAATGAACGCTGTCTTCAACTATCCGGCGTATCTCGGTGAGCGTGGGAAACTGAAGGCGCTGGATTACCTCAACGTACTCGATCCGTCCCGGATGTCTGATGCGTACGAGCATCTGATTTCGCTGTTTGACGACCGGGACAAAGCGACCTTGTATGGTGATGCGTTCCGCGACTCGCTTGCCGGCCGCGCATCATCAAACGGTCATGCGGCCGGTGCATCAGCAAACGGCTCGGCGGCGGGGGCACCTTACCTGGACAAGTTGCTCCGTCTCCAGTTTGATCATTGGCTTCCTGACAACATGCTGCTACGGGCCGACAAGGTGGCAATGGCGCATGCGATCGAGGCGCGCGTTCCGTTTCTCGATCACGAGTTGGTCGAGTTTGCCATGCAGGTACCTCCGCGGCTTAAGCTCAAGCGGCTGGTTGGCAAATACATACTCAGGAAGTACGGGCGCTCCATTCTTCCCCAGGAGGTCATCAAGAGAAAGAAGATGCCCTTCTACGTGCCCATCGAGAATTACTTTGAGCAGCCGGCGTTTCAGGACATGATGGACGACCTGCTATCTGATGAGTCCGTTCGCAATCGCGGGCTTTTCAAGCCGGAGGCGATTGCGAAGCTGCGGAGCCATATGCACCGTCGTGAGTTTGTACCTGTGAAACAGGTATTCAGTCTTATGGTGCTCGAACTCTGGTTCCGGCGCTTCTCTTGATGCCAAAGATTCTTGTTGTTGACGATATCGAAGCGCTGGCGGATCAGTACGCGTATGATCTGCAGCGTGTTGGCGATTTTGATGCCCGCGTTGCTATCGGCGGGCGTGAAGCCATCGAACAGATTCTGTCAACCGCAGTCGACTGTGTGATCCTCGATCTTGAGATGCCCGACGTGGACGGGTTTGCCGTGCTGCGCGCACTCAAGGAGCACGAAGTTGAAACGCCGGTTATCGTGTACACCGGCACGGGCGACTACGCGCGTTGTGTCCAGGCTGTGAAACTTGGCGCCTACAGCTTTATTGACAAAGCTGAGCCGATGGAGCAGGTTGTTCACGAAGTGCGGCGGGCATTGGACCACGCGTCGATGAGCCGCGAGTTGTCCACGCTTCGCGCCCGAACCGAAAGCGAGAGCAGGCTCGCCGGGTCGTCTGCCCCGATGCAGAAGCTGAAGGATCAGATCGCACGTATTGCACCCGTTCCCAGCGCGGTGCTGATCGAGGGTGAGAGCGGTACGGGCAAGGAGGTTGTCGCCCGTGAAATCCACCGGCTGTTCGCGGATGGCGCCGACAGGCCGTTTGTTGCGATCAACTGTGCGGCCCTGCCCGAAAACCTGGTAGAGAGCGAACTCTTTGGGCACGAACGCGGCGCCTTTACCGGTGCGGCCAAACTGCATCGCGGCGCATTTGAACGTGCGGCCGGAGGGACGCTCTTTCTCGACGAGATCGGGGAAATGCCGGCGGCAGCCCAGGCAAAACTGTTGCGCGTGCTTGAGACAAAAGAGATGACGCGTGTCGGCGGGGAGAAACCCGTGAAGGTCCGTGCACGCGTGGTGGCAGCAACGAATCGTAACCTTGCTGACGAGGTTGAGGCCGGTTCGTTCAGGCAGGATCTACTGTTCAGGTTGAATATCCACAGCGTCAGCGTTCCTCCGTTGAGGGACCGCCGTTCCGACATCCCGGAGCTGGCCGAACAGTTTGTGGAGACGATATCACGGGACTTCGGCATGAGGCGCAAGCGCCTGTCGCCGGCCGCTGTCGAGGCGCTCACAGCATACGAGTGGCGCAGCAACAATGTGCGCGAACTGCGCAACGCGATCGAACGAGCGATTATCGCATCCGATACACAGCTTGTTGGTCTTGAGCACCTGCCCGACGAAATCGCCGATCTTGCATCGACACAGGCCGCGAACGACGGCAGTTTTGCCGCGCGAAAGAAAGAGGCAGAGCGTCAGATCGTGATCACCGCGCTACAGCGCAATGCTTGGCACGTAACCAACACGGCCGCTGAGCTCGGACTTGCTGATCATGCGAGTCTGTTGAAGATCATGCGTCGGCTGGGCGTAGATCGCCCCGCGTAGCGGCCGGACTAGCGTCCAAGGTGTTCGATCAGAAAATCGTGCAGGCAGTCCACTGCCGGCGACTTTGCCCTTGCTGACCGTAGGAGTCCGATGCGGGCGGGGGGTATCGGGGGGAATCCGTCTTCTTCGGTCAAGACCTGCATGCGCGTGCTTACTTCTGATTCGGCCAACATGCCGACACCAAGCCCGGCGTTGACGGCGGCCCGCATCGCCGCTACGCTTTCGCTGCCAAAGACCAGACGCCATGGTTGTGAGCGGGCATTCAGGACCTGCTCAGCCGCATCGCGAAGCGGGCAGGGGTGTGTTGGCGGGTCGAGGACTACAGGCAACTCGGGTTCGTCCAGCACCGGGTGATCGGGGTTGACAACCCAGACGTATCGCTCGTCCCACAGAGGCACCACCTCACCGGTCGCGTACATCCGGTTAGCGACTGCCAGGCACAGGCGGTCGGCGTTGATCATCTGTGTCAGGTCCCAGCTTGTCGTCACGTGGAGCTGCAGATTGATACGGGTACACAGGCGCCCAAACTTCGTCAGGAGGTCCACCAGCGGACCAAGGGCGACCTCCTCAAGCACGCCGATCCGCACCTGCCCTTCGGTCTCAACGGCAGAGAGTCTGGACAGCGCCTCGTGATTCAAGTCGAGAATCCGGCGAGCGTAGGTCAGCAGAACCTCGCCCGCCTCGGTTACACGCGTTTCTTTGTTGGTCCGTTCAAGTAGTTGTGCCCCAATCTGTTCCTCCAGTCTCTTGAT
>JAUIJQ010000121.1 GCA_030431165.1 Rhodothermia bacterium
GCAATCCGGCACCTCCTAACCCGGAAGCGCGGAAATCCTCGACGACCTGCCGCGCGAGGGAAGCCAGATCACAAGCTTCTCTGCGCGTTTGCGGGCTCAGCTTTGCGTACCGACTCGCCAGCTCCTCGAGGTAGGCGATACTGGACTCAAGCGTGCGGCGCCGCTCGACAAACACGTCGCCAACAGCAGACGGCTCTTCTTCGGAGATCTCCGAAAGGTGCCGAACGACATTCTTGATCGGTGTTAATCCGTTTCTGACATCATGATTTACCTGCCTCGCCATGTCACCCAGCGTCGCGCGGCGCTCCGCGGCACGCAGTGATCCGGCAGACTCCCGCAAGCGCTTGACCATATCAGCGAGCCGGCGAGAAAGCTGCCCAATTTCGTCGTTCCTGCGCGACAGGAAGAGATCACCGGATCGGTTCATGTCGATGCGGGCCGCGCGGTCAGCAAGTTCGGTCAGCGGACGACTCATGCGATCAGCAACATAGAGCGCCGCTACCAGCGCGCCGATTGCGGCCGCAGCCAGCAAGACCAGGAACCACCTGTTCAGGTCCGCCAACAGTTCGTCAAGCGGCGATGTGTCGTGTGTAACCTCAAGCCACACACCACCCACCGAGACGTCGGGACCCGCAACATCAACAAACGGAACTGCCGAGCGAAAAGAAACGCCACCCACATCCACGGCCGACAACGACGAGAGCCCGTCAGCACGCGCGTCCAGTGGGAGTCCGGAGACGCGCACGGTCAGCTCGGGGTCTGTTGAAAGACCACGCAGATACGTTGAGTCCATGCGGATGCCGCCGACCAACATCATCATCCGGTCACCTATGGCGAACCGCGTCGCACGAACCAGTGCGATCAGTTGCCCATCCGGCGTCCTGACACGCAGTAGGGATGCGGCACCATCGGACGGCAGTGCCGCCGGCAGGCCTTCGAGGTCACGACCAAAGTCGTTGCGAAAGTGCCCCGAACTCAGAAGGTTTCCGTCGTCCCCAACGAGCATCAACACCTCAAGTGGCGTGCGTCGCATTACCCGCGGTGCGTAGTCCACAAGATACCCGGCGACCGTGTCGCCAAGCACGACGGCAACCCGAAGCTCGTTGTCGGCCTGCGCGTCGCGACTCACCGCGTCGAGTACCTCGTCGATCCGTTCGGACTCCAGGGCAAGCGCATCGGTTACCGACGCCGAAACGGCACGAGCGCGCTCGTCAAATTGCGCCGTCAACCAGCGCGTTGTTTCGTGGCGCACAAGAAGACCGGTCGCGATGACCGGCGTCAGTGCAACACAAAGAAATGCCAGCCCCAGTTTTGTGCGGTAGTTCACTGCATCACCCTTCCGGCCCGGCGTATGACCGGCAGTCCGTGAACATCTTCGTAAAGCATGACGTCTCGCCGCGCGATGCCATACTCATGAACCCACGCAACAGGGAGGATCGCGCGCCCGACAAGCTGTTTTACCACGCTGCCTGAGAGAGGGACACACGTACGACCGGAGCCGACAACAGGTGCTTTTACCCTGAGGCGAAGAACCGCATAATCCTGCCCGGCTTTTGCGGTCTCATCAACCATGTTTAGCTGCCCTGTGCCAGCCATGGCGAGCTGGTCGTAGCGGTCAGGGGCCAGCCTGCCTTGAGAAGCCAGCGCAACGACGCGCGAGGCCAGATCGCGGGCGGATGCATCTGACTCATCGTACAGGACGCGAGCGCGAACCGCCGCACCACCGGCACCGGCACCATCACCGTCACCAACTGCACCGGTGCCCCCGCTCGTGTTGCTATCCGCCGGCGAACACGCCTCACCATTTCGCGGGTCGAACACGCGGGTATCAGCCGCTATCCCTTGAGCAAGCGTCGTCGCGAGCCCATCCGAAAGCGACAATCCTGTCGGAGCGACGACCACATACAACCGCGTCAGTGGTAGTTCAACAACACCGTGGCGGCCGGCGCGCTCCGCGTAGTTACGCACGGCATCCCGCGGCGTAACAAGGACGTCAATGTCATCATCGACCAAGTCGCGCTCATCATCGACCGTCGTGCGCATCACCACATCGGGCGACGGTTGCACAAGCGCACCGTAAACACCGAGCAGACCGTCATCCGCCAGATTCCTGGAAAACAACGTCAACGCAGGCGATTCCCACCGAATCGAGTCTACACCGGATAGTCCCGCTTCGTCCGCCAGCATGTGTTGCACGCGATCACCCCGAAACGCCACGCTATGTCCCGCTCCGGTTCGCCACGCGTCAGCGAGCCCGCTGAACGGATTTCCGGTGCAGTCAATTCCAAACAGCCCTGCCCCACGGAGTCGCGCTGCAAGTTCATCGGTGTCTGCGTAGATCGATAACGGCTCGGTACCATCCGGCGCAATCCCGGGTTGCGCAACCACCGCATCTGGGGCGGCGACATCGGGGGCACCGCCCTGATTGAGACGCAACAGGCATTCCTCAGCGGGATCATCAAGAGACTGCCAGCGGCCATCGGGTGTTCGAAGCGTGCGACATCCGCCTGCAACGACCAACAATCCAACAAGAAGGATGCCGGATAAGCCGGATACGCCGGATATCTGCCCACGCATCACCGATCCTCTCTTGTCAGGTCAATCCATTCGCCGGGGGAGCCGGGAACCGACTGTCCAGCGCGTGTCGCCGCCTCCCCGCCAATCAGGAAGTGTCGCAGCCCGGGCATCGCGTCAAGGATTGTGTCGCCGTAAAGCGACCAGCCGTTTGCACGATTGGGCAGGCGTCGCAAGACACCCTCAAAGGGTGCATCAAATACCAGGTCGACTCCGTGCGCGGCCAGCGCCTGCCCGGTCCACGACGCGTTCAGCATGACGATTTCTTCGGGCCGGTCACCAGCCTTCCGCGTCCAGACCGCGCTGTCTTTGGGCAGCGCGCTCCACCGGTCAGTCCACTCCGCACCGCGCCACTCGAGGATATCCGTTCGGCCGTCGTCGAACGACAGTTCCAAAACAAACGTCCCCGGCGCCTCGTCGTCCAGTATCAGCCTCGCCACCGGCGGCGCCAGCTCGCCATCGCGGGACGGCGTGAGCACCGTCACCGCGTAGTGCGGCAGCTTAGTCGAGCCGGAGTAGACAAGCGCGGGCGCCGGATGCGACTGCGTCGGCGGGTACGGCGACTCGTTCCCAAAAGTGCCAACCCAACCACGACCGCCGCGCGTCCAGTCGACGAATGTCGGATACTGATAAAGGAACGTTGACGGATTTGGTTCGAGATCACCCGTAACGACTTGGGCCGCCAGCGCGGAAGACTCCAGCCGCTGCACATCCAGGCGCGCACCGTTCTTCGCTGTGGCGAGGTATCCCCCCGCCGACTGCTCCACCGCGACATCAATCATAAACTGAAGGTTGCTCTCAACAACATGCTCACCGTCACCATGCAGCGCATCAACAACAATCCAGTATTCGCCCTTGCGAAAAAACACACTGCGCCGCCAGATTACGTCAACAAGTGAGTTTCGGAACTCATACACGCCTTCGAGGAAATCGTACGTCGGATTTGTCACCCAGCGATTGTCGAGCACATCAAAACCGTAGTGCCGGTCCCAACCCGTATTCACATCAACGCCGTCAACCGTCACAACATTGTGGTGGTAGCCGGGACGTAGGTCGATACGCGGGCCGGGGCTTATCGACTGGTAGAGCGACGTCCCGGGATCGACGATGAACTCAGCACCATCGCCCGAAACCGTAATGCTCAGCTTGTCACCGTGGTGGTGGTTGGTGCCGTAGGGTCCGGCATCCATCGACAGGTAGTTGGCCGATTCGCTCCAGCCGTCACGCATCGCGTAGTACCCGCTGAGGAAGTACGGATCCGACTCGGGCGGAAACGACCTCGTTGCGACCTTTGCATCGACCCGTTCGGGATCGTCGGCAAGCAGGGCCAGGTCGGGCCTCCCAAACAGCGCTGCTGACTTGCGAAGCAATCGATCGCGGATGTCATACGCGCCGTGGTCTCCGTAGCGTGGGAGGCTGCGGTTTGGCTTCATGACACCAACGTGCGCATCAACCAGGCGCTCAAGTTTTTCGCCGGCCTGCTCCCGGAGGGCGTCGTGTTGCAGCCGATCAAAGATGTCGAGGCACAGGAGCAGGGTGCCTTCCGAGTATCCAATGGTCAACTCGACGAGAAACTCGCCCGGATAAAACGCCGTGTCGAGGAAGGCGAGATAAAAGGCCGCCGCCTCCTGGTACCAGTCCGCTGCCGAGGCAAACTCGGGGAATGCTGTGGAGACGTACAGGATGGCTGTGAGATTTCCCAGCGTGCCGTTGTGCAATCCGAGGACTTTGCGCGGCACAACCCATTCTGTTTCCTGCTGAATGTGGAGTAAGATGCGCAGATACTCTTCGTCGGAGAGCGACGGCGAATCGTTCAGGTAGTACAGGACGTCAACCCAACGCTTGACCCGCCACTGTAGCAGGACCCAGTTCCACGGATTGATTCTTAGATCAACCTGGACGTGGTACATGTCGGCCTTTTCAATCGGCACGTGCTCCACAAAGTCCAACATATCACGCACCATCGCCCCGGCATAACGCTCATCCCCGGTGTGGTAGTACGTTTGCGCGAGGTAGTCAAAGTGCGGAAATCGCGAGAGCGTATTCAGGAGCTTGTCGGCGCTGTACCAGGGCAGCGTGTCCCCGTACTGTTCTTCACCCTGACGATCGGTAATGAGGTGATCGACCGCCTTGTCCGCGCGCTCGTCGACATAGTCCGCCTGCCGTTCACCCGGCCAGTTGATTACCCAGAGGCGTTCGGGCGGCTGTTTGCCGCGGAAGTAGCGCGCCAGGACCCGGATGCTGTCAGCGCGGGCTGCACTCTCCGGCAATTCCGCGAGAAGCCGCGATGCGGGTGAATCAGCCTCGAGGCGGCCAGCAAGCTCAGAGAGCCATGGTGTCTCCTGGGCACGTGCAGTCGGCACGGCAGCAAGCACCACCGTCGCAAACAGCAGAAACACTGTCGCAAACGGTAGCGCGGCTAGAACCGCACGGGGTGGACGGGCGCCACGGCGGCAAGGCAGCGCGTGGACGGAAGCGGACAGGCGGGCGAGGGCGCGATACATATGACGCAGGAATGTGATACGCGTCCCAAAGGTACGGGCAATTGGGTTCGCGGTTCGAATGCATAAATTCGAACAAACCGGTTCTCGGCTTGCACGAGATCCCGTCAACCGGGCATTCTTACGAGGGCTGCCGGAATCTGCCCGGCTCACCCGCCAATCTTCGATAATCTGCAGCATGCGCAACGAGCAAGATCCTCTCCGGCGCGTGGACGAGTCATCCGACGCTGTTCGGTTTGACCGGTCGCAGCGTGTCGGATTTGTCGTCGGCGTGCTGGCCTTTATCGTCTTGCTGCTGGCCCCCGCCCCTGCCGGACTCGAGCTGGCGGGTTGGCGCACGGTTGCCGTCGCGGCGCTGATGGCCACGTGGTGGATGACCGACGCCGTGCCGATTCCGGCCACCGCGCTACTCCCGCTGGTGTTGTTTCCGATGCTCAACATCGCGCCGATTACCGAGGCCGCCGCCCCTTTTGCAAACCCGCTGATCTATCTGTACGCCGGTGGATTCACGATAGCGATCGGCATGCAGCGCTGGGGATTGCACCGCCGCATCGCGCTCGGCATCGTGTCACGCATTGGCACCCAGCCACGGCACATCATCCTCGGGTTCATGCTGGCGTCGGCGTTTATGAGCATGTGGGTCAGCAACACGGCGACGACAATGATGATGCTGCCCATTGCCATGTCGGTTGTGACGCTTGCGCGGATGAATGCAAGGACGAGTCGTAGGTCGGACACCGGCGGCAAACCGGCAACGCTCGACGAACCGGCAGCGGCCGGCAGCGCACAGGGAGCGATCGTTTTCTCAACGGTATTGATGCTGGGCATCGCGTACGGCGCCACGGTTGGCGGACTCGGGACGCTCATCGGCACGCCGCCGAATGCATTGCTCGCCGGCTTCCTGCGTGAGAACTACAACTTCGACATCGGGTTTTTCCAGTGGATGCTCGTCGGTATCCCCCTGGTTGCCGTTGGTCTGCCGGTCACGTACTTCATCCTTACGCGGCTTGTCTTCCCGATCCGACTGAAGACGTTGCCGGGTGGGCGCGAGTTGATTGATAGCGAGATCGCAGAACTCGGGAGAATGACGTACCCGGAGAAGCTGGTGGCCGTCGTGTTTGTGGCGGTAGTTGTACTGTGGATCACACGCCCGCTGCTTACACCGTACGTCCCGGGGTTATCCGACACAAGCATCGCGATCCTTGGGGCGCTGCTTCTGTTTGTCTTGCCCGTTGATCTCAAGCGCGGACGTTTTGTCCTGACGTGGCGCGAGGCGGAGGAGTTGCCGTGGGGTGTGCTGATACTGTTTGGCGGCGGGTTGTCGCTGGCGTCCGCGATAAACGGTACGGGGCTGGCGGCCTGGATCGGCAGCGGCTTGTCGGCTATTGGCGGATGGCCGGTCATCGGCATCATCATTGTCGTCACGTTAGTCGTGATCCTGCTGACCGAGCTGACGAGCAATCTTGCCACGGCGGCCGTGTTTACGCCGATCCTGGCGTCGGTGGCAATCGGCATCGGCGAAAACCCGTTGTTGCTCGTGGTGCCTGCTGCGCTCGCAGCGAGCGGCGCGTTTATGTTGCCGGTTGCGACGCCACCGAACGCAATCGTTTATGGCAGCGGCGTTGTTGATCAGCGCGACATGTTGCGCGCGGGCCTGCCGCTCAACCTGGCATTTGCGATCCTGTTCACTGCTGTGGCTTACACGCTTGTGATGTGGACGTTCGGGGTGGAGCCGGGCACAATTCCGGTGTGGGTAGGCTGAGCGTTGGATCGTTACCGGCGACTGCGTCGCCTCAAGCGACAGATCGTTACGGCGACTGCGTCGCCTCAATCGTTAGGAATCGTTACGGCGACTTCGTCGCCTTAATCGACAATCGTTATGGCGGCCTGCGGCCGCCTAATCGACAGATCGTTGCGGCGGCTGACGCCGCCTCAAGCGTTGGAGTCGTTGCGGCGACTGACGCGGCCTCAAACTTTGGCGATTATGCCACCGTCGGCGACCTGACAACGATTAGCGGGCGCAGCCCGCGAAACGATTCTAACGATTCTAACGATTCCTAACGATTCCTAACGATCAGCCGGCAAAGCCGGCGCAACGATTCCTAACGATCAGCCGGCAACGCCGGCGGAACGACTCCTGTGCTCACGCAAGTGGAACGCAAGGTCCACGCACGTCTTAAGCACCACCAATATCGCCAGAATCCAGACCGGCGATCCCAGCGCCAGCGCTGCAAACGCACCCGCAATAATTGTGATGTGCAGTAGAATCACCCGCGCGTACGGTGTACCCATCAGTCCGCCGACAGATGCTTCACGCCGCTCACCCCGAAGGAAGTAGTTGGTGACAAGCGAGGCACCGTGACTGAGCACAAGCGCACCAAACGCGACGTACCACCACGGCGGAACGTGCGTAAACACGAACGCGACAACTTTCACGAGCAGCTCGACAAACACAAAAACAAACGGCCAGCTCTCGCCAAGCTGCATCATCTCCTGCATGTCGGATTCACCCGTCAGCGCTACGATAAACAGGCCGTGCACAGCGCAGAATCCACCATAGTGAATCGTGAAGAAGGCTCCCCCAAACAAGCCGGCTATCGGGTTTGCCGCCAGCATCTTGATGAGCGTGGACGCACCGATGATCAGGTTCTCGGCCCAGTAGAGCGTGAGCAGCGCGCGGATGTCCCAGCCCAGAAACGCCACGCCGACCAGCGGAATCACGTTCACCAGCAGCAGCACCGCGGGTGGGACGTCAATAATTTCTTCGGATTTTGGGAGCGCTATGGACATGCCGTGGGTATCGTCCGCCGTCTGACTGGCTACAGACATCGTTGAAGATAGCGCGTCATGTTGACGCGGCTCGCGTAGATTGGGGACTGAACGGATGTCAGCGGTAGCACCCTGACCGCGACGCGCACCTGCACCGCGCCCTGCACCACTCGGCACACGACGCTGCGCAGCACCCTGCAGACCAACTGCAAA